>JAFDIG010000315.1 GCA_019308145.1 Deltaproteobacteria bacterium
GTAGGTGGGCTTCATGGGGCAATTAAAGATTATAGATTAGAATCAGCTGGTAAGGTGGGCATTCCTCAGGTTATTGCACCTGGGAGTATCAATTATACAGTTCAAGGTCCCCTTGATAGACTAAACAAAGAACTAAAGAAGAGAAAGTATATTGTTCACAATCCAAATTTAACGTTAGTGAGGCTATCCTTTGATGAACTTGAAAAAGTAGGAAAACTTGTAGCAGAAAAACTCAACAAAGCAAAAGGCCCAACCTATATATATATCCCTTTAAAAGGTTTTTCTTATCCTGATAGAGAGGGGTTGCCACACTGGGAACCAGAAGGGAATTTAAGATTTATAAATACATTGAAGGAAAATATTGATCCATCTATTCCTTTATATGAAATAGATGCGCATATAAATGATCCAGAGTTTATATCAATTGTTGTAGAAAAATTTATCTCTTTAATGAAAAATTGATAAAGAGGAGAGTGTTATGGAGCAGATAAAGGATAAACTTTCTGGGGTATTTGCCCCTATTGCAACACCATTTAAAAATGATGAAATCCTTTTTGATGGTTTAAGGGAAAATATTGAAAAGATGAATAAAACAGGTCTTAAAGGGTATTTTGCTCTTGGAACAAATGGAGAGTTTAAATCACTCTCTATTGAAGAGAGATTAAAGGTATTGGAGGTGGTAGTAAAATATAGAGCTCCTGATAAGATTATCATGGCTGGAACCGCAGAAGAAAGCACTAAAGTGACTATAGAAATAACTTTAGAAGCGGCAAAGATTGGTGCTGATATGGTAAGCCTTCTTTTACCTCACTTTTTTATAAAAAGATTGGATGATGATGCATTAGCTGATTACGTAATAGCTGTTGCTGAAGTATCCCCTGTTCCTGTACTTTTATACAATAATCCTTCTGTTTCAGCTAACTTAACCCTTTCCTATGAATTGATAAAAAGGGTATCAGCACATCCAAATATAGTAGGATTAAAGGATAGTTCAAAAGGAAACTTTAAGGAATATATAAAAGCAGCTCAAGATCAATTTTATGTTTTGGCAGGTTCAGCAAACTTCTTTTTTGATCTCCTTTTAGCAGGAGGAGTTGGAGGTGTACTCTCCTTAGCTAATGTTTTCCCTGATACATGTTCAAAGCTTTTTATGCTTTATAAAGAGGGAAAAATAGAAGAGGCAAAAAAGTTAAATGAAAAGCTTATCAGTTTAAACAAGGAGGTGTCAGGATCTTATGGTGTTGCTGGAGTGAAAGCAGCAATGGATATTGTTGGATTTATAGGCGGGGATCCAAGACGTCCCCTTAAACCGTTAACAGATAGTCAGAAAGAGAATTTAAAGAAAAAACTCGTTGAAAAAGGGTTTATATAAAAAGGAGGATAATTATGGCAAGAAAGAAAAGTTGGAACATTTTTGATATGAGCTATGATGAGGTAGCAGATTATCTAAAGACAAATGATACTATCATGATATCCATGGGATCATGTGAGAAACATGGCGCTCATTGTCCTTTGGGAACTGATAGTTTTACTGCTATGGGAGTAATACAGGTGGCTGCTGAAATAGCCAAAACCTGTTATACTCCGATAATGCCTGTTGGCTATTCCCCTCATCATATGGGAAGAGTTGGAGAAGGTTCAGGAACTTTGACTTTTTCAGGTGACACCTATAGAAGGGTGGTATATGATCTGGCAATGAGTATGATATACCATGGATTTAATAAAATTGTATTTGTAACTCATCATGGAAGTAATTCTAAAGTGATAGATGACGTTTTAAGAAAGATTAGGTATGAAACAGAGTGTTTTGTTTGCTGGTATAAAACCCCTACTGAAAGAACATACTCACTAATAGGGGATATTGTTGAAGGACCACCTGAGGAGACACCTGGTTGGCATGCTGGTGAAATTGAAACCAGTACTGTCATGGCATGGGATGAAGGTTTAATAGATATGGATAAAGCACAAAAGGACACTGCTCATGCTCCAAGATGGATGGGAGAAAAGTTCAGCAAACGGGATGGCACAGGTTTTGTTACCTTTATGGGTGTTGAAAATATCTGGGTTCCTATGGAGCATCATGAATATTCTGATTCTGCAACCATAGGTAATCCATTTAGAGCCTCAAAGGAGAAGGGAGAAAAATATTTTGAGATCGCGGGTAAAGCTTTAGCAGCCTTTTTAGAAGAGGTCAAAAAATTTAATATAAAGGTTCCTGATGAGGCAAGAAGCTTTAAAAATAGAGCATAAGAGATAGGAGATACAATGTGTAATAGACTCAAGGATAAAGTTGCTATTGTTACTGGATCTGCTCAGGGAATGGGTTATGCTATAGCTCATGCATTGCTTAAAGAAGGTGCATCTGTATTGATAAATGACATCGATCAGGAAAGGATCGATCAGGCAGTAAAGGAGTTAAAAAACGATTTTCAAAATGTGGTTGGGACAAAGGTTGACGTGACTAATAAAGAAGAAGTTGAAAAAATGGTTAAAGAGGTGGTTGATCTTTGGGGTGGTATAGATATTCTTGTAAATAATGCTGGTGGAGCGCTTTTTACTCCTCATAAATTGGAAGAGATTAAGGAAAAGGATTGGGATCTTGTTTTAAATGTTAATCTTAAAGGTGCTTTTTTTTGTTGTCAGGCAGTTATTCCCAAAATGGTGGAAAAAGGAAAGGGAAGTATAGTGAATATATCTGCATTGGCTGCTCATTGGCGAGCATCTTTGGCAGGTGTTCAATATACAGCTGCTAAAGCTGGTGTCGAAGGCTTGACTCGGCAGCTTGCCTATGATTGGGGACCA
>JAFDIG010000022.1 GCA_019308145.1 Deltaproteobacteria bacterium
CCATTTAAGAACAATGGAAGAGATTCGGGAAAAATTTGAACTTTCTGAAGTGATTTTTGTCCCGACTAATATTCCACCACATAAAAAAGATAGAAAGGTGCTTTCTCCATCTCATAGATTGAATATGCTTAAACTCGCTATTGAAACAAATCCATTTTTTTCAGTAAATGATTACGAGATAAAAAAAGGTGGTTATTCATACTCTATTAACACCTTAAGATATTTTGCTAAAGATGGGAAGAAAAAGCTTTTCTTTGTGCTTGGTATGGATAGCTTCATGAGTATTGAGACATGGAAGGATTATAATTTACTTTTTTCCCTCTCAAATTTCATTGTCCTAACCAGACCAGGTTACCCAGATCAGCTTACACCAGATAACTTCCCTTACTCTTTAAAAGAATATTTTGAATATAATCCAGAAAAAAAAGAGTTTATTCATATTTCTGGGAATATGGTAATCTTTTTTAGGGCAACTTTATTAGATATTTCCTCAAGTGCTATTCGTGATATGATAAAAAATGGTAAATCGGTTAGATACCTTATGCCTAAATCTGTAGAAGATTATATAATGAAATATAATATATATAAATAAGAAATAAAAAATTTTTGCTTTTTCTTTTAGAATTGTTATAATAAATATAGAAACTTTAAAGTTTTTTGTAAATTAGAATGATAAAAGGAGGTAAATGAAAAAAGATATTAAAAAATTTCTTAATCCAAAAGAAAAATCTTTAGAATGTATTAAAGCAGCTCTTGATAAAAAAGCCTTCGATATTGTTTTATTAGA
Organism: Deltaproteobacteria bacterium; assembly: GCA_019308145.1. Lineage (GTDB taxonomy): Bacteria > Desulfobacterota > JAFDIG01 > JAFDIG01 > JAFDIG01 > JAFDIG01. The sequence goes on from JAFDIG010000022.1 coordinate 788, forward strand.
TGTAAAAAAATTGGTCGATTATACAGAGTATTTTCTTATTGTGAGCGGTCGATCTGATAGACAGGTAAAAGCGATTGGTGAATCTATTATAGAAACAATGAAAAAGAAGAATGAGAAACCTCTCGGAGTTGAAGGTATGTCTGAAGGAAGATGGGTGCTAATAGATCTTGATGAGGTGATAGTCCATATCTTCTTTTATCCGATACGTGAGTTTTATGATCTTGAAAATCTATGGATTGAGGCCCCAAAAATTGATCTCTCTGGAATTGAAGTAAAAACAGAGAAAAAGAGGCAGCCAGGAATCTAATATATGAATTTTAAAATTAAGAAATTGTGAAGGCAAAAATATATATACTTTTTTATAAAAAATAATTAGGCAAACAAAGGCAACCTAAACTTGTATTATATACCATAATCAAATTAAAATTTTTAATCTCTCAAGAGAGGGGTTATTTTTAATATGGGAAAAAATAAGATTTTAAAATTTAAGCAAATGCTTATTGAGAAAAGAAATCGAATATTAAATCATGTCACAAATATTGCTATAGATTCAAAAGAGATTGGAAAAAATGGAACACAAGATATTGGTGATGAAGCGTCTAATATATATAGCCAAAACCTTTTAATGCAAATAGGAGAAAATGAAATAGCTCTTCTAAAAGAAATAGAAGCTGCTTTAACTCGTATTGAAGAAGGCAGATATGGAGAATGTGAAGAGTGTGGAGAACCAATACCAGAAAAACGTCTTGAGATAACCCCCTGGGCCAGGCTTTGTGTAAAGTGTCAAAGGGAAAAAGAAGCAAAGATTGCCCGGAGATAGGAAAAAAATGAGGAGATAAGCATGTTTTTTAGGACTTTCTTTTTGTTAGTAATATTCTTCTTTTCTCTTTTTATTTATTTTACTAACTTAAATCCAGAGAATATTAACTTTTACTATTTTAAGGGAAAAGCAATAACATCTTCCCCTGCTGTATTGATTATCTCAGCACTTTTTGTAGGGGGATTTGTAGTATTTATATTTAATATATTTCGCGATATTAAACGTTCCTATAAAAGGTTTATCTTAAAAAGGGAACAAAAAAAGGAGGCAATCCTTTTAAAAGAGCTTTCAGAAGGAGAGGAAAAGTTTTTTAAAGGAAAACTGGATGAGGCAGCCAAGCATTTTAAAAAATTTATATCTAAAAGAAGCAATTATTATAAACCATATCTTCTTTTAGCAGAAATTTATAAAAGAAAAAATAAGATTGATCTTGCCATAGAAGTGCTTGAAAATGGTAAAAGTAAAGGGATAAAAGGAATTGAAATATTAATGCCATTAGCAGAACTTTATACCTTAAATGGCAATTTGGAAACAGCAAAAGAAAATTTTAAAGAGCTTTTAGAAATGGAGCCTAATAATAAAAAAGCTTTATTTTCTCTTATAGATATACTGAAAAAGGAAAAAGCTTGGGAAGAAGGTATAGAGATCTTTAAAGAGATGAAAAAATCAAACAAGCTTTATAAAGATCAAAATATAATGAAACAATTTTTGGGCTTTAGATATGAATTTGTAAAAGATAAAACAAAAATTAATAATAATAAAACAAAAGAGGAACTAATAAAAGAGCTAAAAGATATTATAAAGGAAGATAAAAAATTTGTTCCTGCTTATGTACTCTTAGGAGATATATATAAAGATTTAGAGAAGACAGCAGAAAGTGGGAGAATATGGGGTAAAGGATTTACTCAAACTCAAGAACCATTTTTCCTTAAAAAAATGGAGGATATGTATCTTTCTCTTAACGATCCCGATCTTATCCTTAAAATATATAGGAGGGCTATTGTAAATTATCCAGAACAAAAGGCAATACCAGTCTATTATGCAAATCTATGTCTAAGACTTGAAATGTTAGATGAAGGGATGAAACAGCTTAATGATATAGAAAGCATATGGGATGAAAACCCCTTCTTTCACTTTTTAAAAGGTGAATTTCTTTCACATCGGGGTGATTTTAAAGACGCGTGCATGGAATTTAAAAAAGTTATAAAATCATACGGTGTTGATGATTTTACATATAAATGTACAAACTGTAATGAAGTATCTTTGGGCTGGTCACCTTACTGCGATAAATGTAAACAATGGAATGTTTTTGTCATAAAACAAGATGAGTTTAAAGAAAAGCCGAAAGAAGAAATCAGGCAAACTCAACTTTTCCTTTAATTCATCTTCTTTTCTGTTAATTTGTCAGCTAATATCATAGCAAGCACTGCTAATGATTCAGCATCAAGATATCTTATAGCAGAGGTATCAAAAAGTATCTTTGCTTCAGCTGAAAAATCCTCAACTGCTTTCCAAAGAAGAAGTAAAATAGGAATTTTAGGCAATCCCCAAAAGAGAAAAGCATAATCACTATTTCCCTCTTTTTTCCAGTTTATACCTCCTAAAAATTTTGCCTTCCTTATTAATAAATCAGGATATTGAGAAAAATAATCTTTAATCTTTTCCTCTACATTAACCTTAAAATTTGCTCTAAATGGGAAGGTTTCAGAAAAATCATTAAACCCTTTCCATTTAAACGCTATTTCTTCATCTCCCTTGTTTAAAATATAATAACACAAAAGAATTCTCTCCCAAACAGGAGGTAACTTCCCTTTATGGTCAAAAATCCCTCTCCTTTTTATCCTATAATTATTATTTAAAAGGGTTAGTATCAATTCATTAGATACAACCTTTCCCCCAAGTGAAATTACAAGCTCCTTTAAATGCAATTTTTTTACTTTTCCCATCAATTTTTGATAGACTAATTCATAATTATCCATGATTATGCCTCAAAGGCATTCTTTATCAGATTTATATCAATATTAGAGGAGGTTATAAAAATAGAGACCACATCAAAGCGGGATTGAACTTCTGTGATCCTCTTTTTGATAAGATAACTTTGAGCAACCCTGATTATTTGTTGTTGCTTAAAAAAATCTACCCCATCTAACGGTAAACCAAAATTAACACTTCGCCTTGTTTTTACCTCAATAAAACATAATGTTCCTTTATCTAAAGCTATAATATCTATCTCACCCTCAGAGGATCTAAAATTTCTTTCAATAATCCTGTATCCATGTTTTTTTAAAAACTCAACCGCTATATCCTCACCCTTATTTCCTATCTTCTTTTTTGTTAGCTTCACTTAAAACACCACGAAAACTCTTTCTATGAATAGGGGATGGACCATATTTTTCTATTGCTTTTTTATGTTCAACAGTAGGATATCCTTTATTATGGGAGAAATTATACCACGGATACTCTTTATGATAGTTCTCCATTATTCTATCTCTCGTAACTTTAGCAATAATGGATGCCGCGCTAATAGATAAAACAGTATTATCTCCCTTTATAATCGCTTGTTGAGGGATAGGGATGGCAATAGTAAACCTTCCATCAATAAGAAGGTAATCAGGTGGAAAAGATAACGCCTTTACTGCTTGTTCCATAGACTTTAATGATGCCTGAAGAATGTTTAATCTATCAATATCAAAAGCAGAAACAGATGATACCGCCCAATCTATCGCCTCTTTGGTGATAAGATTATAAAGTTTTTCTCTTTTTTTAGGGGATAATTGTTTTGAATCTTTAACACCTGTTATGGGATGATTTATATCTAATATTACAGCAGCAGCAACTACAGGTCCTGCCAATGGCCCACGTCCAGCTTCATCTACTCCTGCTATACGGCAATAACCCTGTTGAGCAAGCCTTTTTTCTAAAGAAAAGGAAGGCAAAGGGAATTTCATTTTAAATTCTGTTATCTTTTTTCTCTAATCCTTGCGGCTTTTCCTCTTAGCTTCCTTAAGTAGTATAACTTTGCTCTTCTAACACGACCTCTTGAGATAACCTCTATTTTTTCTATTCTGGGAGAATAAGTAGGGAAAATACGCTCAACACCTATACCATAAGATACCTTTCTAACAGTAAAAGTAGAACGAACCCTTCCTTTCCTTTTCCTGATAACAACACCTTCAAAAACCTGAATCCTCTCTTTTTCTCCTTCTACAATCCTAAAATGGACCCTCACTGTATCACCTGGTGAAAATTCAGGCAGATCTAAACGCATCTGTTCTTTTTCAATTTGTTCAAGTATATTCATGACCTCCTCCAAAGGTTTAAAATCTTTTTAAATATAAATATCTTAAATAATTTTTAACATTCTGTATCAAGTATGTCAAGGATAGGTAATAAAAGTTTCTACTCAAATGATATTGACTTAAGCTTATCCCTTTCCCATAAAAATTTTCTTTTAGCTCTTTTTTCTATTATTTCCTTTTTTTCAAGAGCTCCCCGAACTATGAACGGTAAACCAATTGTTACATCGATAGCTACCTGGGCAAAATGCGACCTTTTTTCTATCTTTCCCCAAGATTTTGCCTCATCAAAGGTGCAACCAGAAAGGCCACCCCATTTTGGGTCATCAGTTGTAAGCTGAATTGCATAACGGTGACCTGAAGGTTCATTAAATAAAACTTCATTAATTGGGCCAACCGATTGTATGTAGTTTTTTGGGACTCCACCTCCAATATAAATAGCACCACTTACCTTAGATTTTCTTTTGATTTGAGAAATTTCAATATTATCTTTAATATTATCAATAATAACCCGTGGTTTTTTATCTATGTATGGCTTCATAAGCCCTATCCCTACTGAACTATCACATATTGCAGGGACAAAAATAGGCAGACCTTCTTTATATGCTGCTCTAACAAAAGATTCATCATCATCTAATCTTTCTCCTATTTGCTCAATGAAAGCTCTGGAAGATATAATTTCATCCTTATCCTTAACCGCAAGATCACCGATGAAAAATATTGTATCATTAATTTTTTTATCATCCATATAAGTATCATAAACCCTAACAATCTTATGTGCTCTTAAAAGTTCATCATCAACATATTCACTTCCCTTATAATGTCTATTCCCCCTTGCCTCATAAATATCATGGAAAACATTAGCACCAGTAGAAACTATAACATCTACAAGTCTGTTTTTTATCATCTCTGTTATTGTTTTTCTAAGGCCGCCTGGTATTAAAGCCCCAGCTAAACCAATAAATATGAGACAATCAGGATCTGAAAGCATATTTATAAAAACATCATATGCTATTCCTAAAGCACGGCTCTGAAAAGATGTGTTGAAAAAAGCATCCAAGATTTCAGAAACAGAACGAGTTTTAGTTGGATCTATTGGCTTAATATGATTTTTTATAAGATCTTCTTTTGTTAACATTTTTTAGCCTCACTTTAAACAAAAATAGAGGAGATCGAATGATCTCCTTTGCACTTTTAAGTAACAATTTAATCTCTTTTTGTCAACAGGCAAAATTAATTAGTTCGCAAAAGAAAAATAAAATGCAAACTAACTAAACTTTATCCAACTGGTTGCTTTTCTGAACCTCTCCGAGGTGTCGGTATAAATTCTACCGTAGGATAACGCCTTACAGGCTGAGGGAAAAGAGCCATAAGCTGGTATATCTCTTCAGGCATATCAGCCTTTACAGGTAACCCTAACTCCTTTGCATCACTAAATGTAATAGGATAATCATGTGTCCATTTTCCTTTAGATAGTATATCAGCTATCTCTTCTGCTTTAGCTTCTTCCATTTTACCCTCTAAAAATTCCTTTACCGTGGTTTTTACTTGATTAATTGCCTTTTGAGCTACATCAGCAAATATTAATGTTTTATCATCTATTTCTGATATAGGTTTTTCTTCCACAACTTTTATCAAAGATGCAGCAGGATATTCCCCTAATTGAGGGTCTACAGGCCCTAAAACCGCATGCTCATCCATCACGATCTCATCCGCTGCTAATGCAATCAAAGTACCTCCTGACATTGCATAATGTGGTACAAAAACAGTAACCTTACCTTTACGCCTTGAAATTGCTCTTGCTATCTGAACAGCCGCTAAAACCAAGCCTCCTGGTGTATGCATTATTAAATCAATAGGAACATCTGGATCAGTCATATGGATCGCCCTAATTATCTGTTCAGAATCATTTATATCTATATATCTCATTATAGGGAATCCTAAAAGGCTCATAGTTTCTTGTCTATGTATCAACACAATAACCCTTGATCCCCTTCTCTTTTCAATCTTAGCAATCATCCTTTGACGAGCTGCCTCAAGCATTCGCTGTTTTAAGAGTGGTTGCAAAGCAGCAAGCATAAAAAAGATCCAGAAAATATCCATTATACCCATACCCATTTTAGAATACCTCCTTTTTTATTGCCATCTATTTTGACATGCTGGCCAATTTATCCCCCAAGGAGTTCTTTCATCTGCACATAATCTTCTCTTTGGCTTAAACTTTACAAAGATAAAACCAAATATTATACCTGAAATAAACCCACCTATATGAGCCCACCATGCTATTCCGCCATAACTTCCTTTTGTAGCAAGTGAAAGTGTGCCACTGAAAAGCTGTATATAAAACCATATTCCTATAAACAAAACAGCAGGGAGTTCAAAAAAGAAAGGAAAGAAAAATATTGGAATTAGAGTTATAATCTTTGCATAAGGGAAAAACAAAAAATATGCACCCATAACTCCTGCAATAGCGCCTGAAGCCCCAATAGTTGGAACAGTTGAATGTGGATTTATTAAACAATGAGTAATCCCTGCAATCAAACCACATAAGATGTAAAATATCAAATAAGAAAAACGACCTAACCTATCCTCAACGTTGTCCCCAAATATCCAGAGAACCCACATATTTCCTATAAAATGAAGCCATCCCCCATGCAAAAACATTGAGGTAAAAAAAGGCCAGTAACTATTGGTTGTTAAACCAAAAAGGGAAGCCCATGCTGGGTTATGATATCTTGCAGGAACAACTCCAAAAAGATAAAATAGCCTTTCTAAAGAAGCCTCAGGTATATTTAATTCAATGAAAAATACAATACTATTAACCCCTATAATCAGCCATGTAATTATTGGTGGTGATTGCCTTGGAATTGTATCATGAATAGGAAACATACTATTCCTCCTGATAAATCCATAAAAAAATATCCTTTAATAGGCCAAAAAATTCAGACTTTTAAACTTAACTTCGCTAAAATAAATTAGATTATCCCAAATGTAACACTATACATAACTATGAAGCCCAACAATAAGATAGTTAACACCAAAATATGTAAATAAGACAGCAGCAAAACCTATAATAGAAAAAATAGCAGACTTTTTACCTTTCCAATTGTATGTATAGCGAGCATGTAAAATGGCTGCATAAATTAACCAAGTAATAAGAGACCAGGTTTCCTTAGGATCCCAACTCCAATAAGTACCCCAGGCATATTTTGCCCACGCAGCACCAGTGATAATACCTAAACTAAGCAAAGGAAATCCTGTAATAATAACTTTATAGTTTATTTCATCCAAAATAGAAAGGCTAGGAAGTGATTGAAACCTTTCCGCTCCCTTTTTTTCTTGTATTAGATAAAGTATGCTTATACCAAAAGATATTGCAAAAGCAGAGTATCCTAAAAAACATGTAATTACATGTATTGTAAGCCAATCACTTTGTAAAGCAGGGATTAAAGGGCTTATGTTTTCTTTTACACCTGGGATTATGCTTGTAAGAGCTAATGAAAGAAAAGCTAAAGGAGTGACTAATACCCCTAATTTTTTTTGTTTAAATTTTCTTTCCATGATGAGATAAAATAATACTATACACCAAGAGAAAAATACTAATGATTCATACATATTTGAAAGAGGAACATAACCATAACCTGTTCTATAAGTCTCTATCCATCTTACAACAATGCCTGCTGTATGAATAATAAAACCAATAAAAAGAATTATTGAGGCAAAAAGAGCTCCTTGACTTTTTTTAAAGGATGTATAAATTAGATATGCTAGGGCAGATAGAAAATATAAGACCATAGAGATCTTAAAAAAATAGGGATTTATATATGACATACAAACTCCTTTAAAAAATTTGTTATTTTTTCATATTATAGAAATCTTTTTTAAAAATCAATTTAAAATTTAATATTTAAACATTTTTCTTTTAGATTTAGGTATTGTAAATATTTTAAAAATATATTTATGTTAACTAAACTGTAAAATAAAAAACAAACTAATTAAAATAAAAATTTTCTGTTACTGCTTGATAAAATTACAGAAATAATAAATTATAATAATCAAATTCATACAAAAAAAGGGGGTTTATTTTCAGGTTAATAGACTCATCTAAATATAATTAATCTATTTTTTAATACAGACTAATTAATTCGTTTGTATTTGTATATGAATATTTAATCACTTTTAATCACTTTAAGATAAAAAAATTAAAATTTTTTATAAAACAAAAGGTTACCTATGCATTTGGATAAAAATAAAAAATATGATATTAGGATACTTCAGAAAAAGCTAAAGAGAGGGGAGATGACTATTAAAGAATATGAAGAATATCTCAACTCTCTTCCTGATGTCTCTCATAAAATGAAGATAGAAAAGATAGAACCAGTTATAGGGGTACTAAAATCAAAAAAGAAAAATACTATTAAAATAAAAAAAGAGGCATCATCCAATAAATAATAATGGAAAAAAGAGATTATTACGAAATTTTAGGGGTCTCAAAAGATGCTTCTTTAGACGAGATAAAAAGAAGCTATAGAAAACTTGCGATGGCATATCATCCTGATAGGAATCCTGGTAATAAAGAGGCAGAGGAGAAGTTTAAAGAAGCATCAGAAGCATATGAAGTACTATCAGACCCAGAAAAAAGAAGCATATATGACCAGTTCGGTCATGAAGGATTGAAAAATTCTGGCTTTTCTGGTTTTAGAGGATTTGAAGATATCTTTTCCAGTTTTGGTGATATATTTGAGGAATTTTTTGGTTTTGGGCAAAGAGATCATAGAACCAGAGGTCAAAGAGGTTCAGACTTAAGGCTTGATCTAACAATCTCTTTTATGGATGCTGCTTTTGGTAAAGAAGTTGAAATAGAGATTCCAAAGATCGATACATGTTCAGAATGCAATGGGAGTGGTACAGCAAAAGGGACAGGTCCAACAACCTGCCCTCAATGTGGTGGTACAGGCAAAATAATTCGTTCTCAGGGTGGATTCTTCTCTTTTACTATTGCTACTCCTTGCCCTACATGTCATGGAGAAGGTGTAATTATTAGAGATCCATGTAAAAAATGTGGGGGTACAGGTAGAGTTAAGATTAACAAAAAGATTTCAGTTAAGATCCCACCAGGTGTAGATAATGGAACAAGGCTTAGAATTCATGGAGAAGGTGAAGCAGGTTATATGGGTGGCCCAGCAGGCGACTTATATGTAATTGTTCATGTTAAACCTGATGACTTTTTTGAAAGAAAAGGAGATAATCTCTTTTGTCAAATCCCTATCTCATTTCCACAGGCTGCATTAGGAACAAAGATTATGGTGCCAACCCTCAACGGTGAAAAAGAACTTAAGATACCACGTGGCACTCAACCGGGAACGACTTTTAAGATTAAAGGAGAGGGAATGCCCCGGATGAGAGGCTATGGTAGGGGAGATCTTTTTGTTTCTGTTTTTGTTACTGTCCCTACGCAATTGACAAAAAAAGAAGAAGAACTCATAAGAGAATTTGCTAAAATTGGAGGGGATAAGGTTGAACCTAAAAACAAAGGGTTCTTCAGAAGAAAATAAAGAAAATTTAAAATTTAACAAAAAAAGGATAAAAAATAGAAGATGCCCTGTATGTAATAAGATATTACCTGATCCTCCTAACCCTTTTGACCCTTTTTGTTCAAATCGATGCAAAATGATTGATTTAAGCAAGTGGCTTAATGAAGAATATAGGATACATGATAATAATAGATAATTTTAATTAATCCATGCCGAAAACAAGAAATATTCTTGCCTTGAATTAGTTTACATATGATTTTCAGTGCGGACTAATTAATCTTCACTGAAACAATAATCAAAAGGAAGGAAAAAATAAATGATAGAAGTAAAAGAACTCACTAAAAGATTTGGATCTACTGTTGCGGTGGATAACATCTCTTTTGAGGTAAATAAAGGTGAGATATTAGGCTTTCTGGGACCAAATGGTGCTGGAAAAACCACAACCATGAGAATTCTTACCTGTTTTTTCCCTCCTGATTCAGGAAAAGTTAATATAGAAGATCTCGATTTATTTGAAAATTCATTAGAGATAAGGAAAAGGGTTGGATATCTTCCTGAATCATCTCCTCTTTATCAAGATATGATGGTTATTGATTACCTTGATTTTGTTGGAAGGATACGTAAAATACCTTCTAATAATTTAAAAAAGAAAATAGATGATATGATTCAAATATGTGGGCTTGAAGGTGTTGTTTACAAAGATATTGGGAAACTTTCAAAAGGATACAGACAGAGAGTAGGTTTGGCTCAAACGTTAATTCACGACCCTGATATCCTTATATTAGATGAGCCTACGCAGGGACTTGATCCCAATCAGATAATCGAGATAAGAGAATTAATAAAAAAGATTGGAAAGGAAAAAACTGTTATATTAAGTTCCCATATATTACCAGAAGTTTCCGCTACATGTGGGAGGATTGTTATTATAAATAAGGGAAAGATTGTAGGTAGTGGAACACCAGAAGAAATGATATCAAAAGCAGAAGGTGCTGACATTATTTTTGCAAGAGTAAGAGGTCCAAAAGATTTGGTAGAGTCTAAACTTAAAGAGATCAAAGGGCTTGATAAGATCCAGGATATATCTCCTCAGCCTGATGGAACAAATCTTTTTAAGATAAAAGCTCAACCCAAAATTGATATATCAGAGGATATATTTTTTGTTGTGGCACAAAATGGGTGGTCTTTATCTGAACTTACAAAGGAAAAAGCAACATTAGAAGATGTGTTTAAGCAACTAACAACTGGGAGTGAAGCTAATGAGTAACATTATTTCTATTACAAAAAAGGAATTTAGAAGCTATTTTAATTCACCTATTGCCTATATCTTTATAATTACATTTCTTGTAATAACAAGCTGGCTTTTTTTTAGACCTTTTTTTGTAGTTGATCAGGCTAGTATGAGGCCTTTCTTTTCTTTACTGCCATGGGTTTTTCTTTTTTTTATTCCATCAATAACCATGCGATTATGGGCAGAAGAGAAGAAATTAGGCACAATTGAGCTTTTAATGACATGGCCTATTACCGATCTTGAAGCAGTTCTTGGTAAATTTTTTGCAAGTTTTGCTTTTTTAGCTATTACAATTCTTCTAACATTTCCTATTCCAATTACTGTCTCTCTTTTAGGAAATGCTGATATTGGACCTATTATAGGTGGATATGTTGGCACTTTCTTTTTGGGTGCTGCTTATTTATCTATAGGACTTTTTATATCAAGCCTCACAGAAAATCAGATTATTGCTTTTATTCTTTCTACTATACTTATATTTTTACTCTTTATTATTGGAGAAGAATTTGTTCTTGTTACCATACCAACACGACTTGCTCCAATATTTAGTTTTTTAGGGCTTGGATATCATTTTGATAATATTTGTAGAGGAGTCCTTGATTCTCGCGATCTATTTTATTATTTATCTGTTATTATATTCTTCCTTTTCCTTAACATTAGAAGTTTGGAAAGCAGGAAATGGAAATAAATAGGAGGCACAAGTGAAAAAGAGCTTAAAATATGGCACAGGAACAATAATTACTATAATCCTCTTTTTAGGCATTCTTGTTGTCCTTAATCTTTTCTCTTTGAAATATTTCTTTCGAATTGATTTAACAGAAAACAAAGAATATACCCTTTCTGATTCAACCATAAAGATCCTTAAAGGACTTGATGATATTATAAGCATAAAGGTCTATTTTTCAAAAAAATTGCCTCCTTATATGAATACCCTCCGCCAAAAGGTTAAAGATATCATAACAGATTACAAAAACTATGGAGGTGATAAGGTTCATGTAGAATACATTGACCCTGGCGATGATCCTGCTACTGTTCACAAAATGCGTACATTAGGCATTCCTCGAGTACAACTAAATATTATTGAAAAAGATAAAGCTCAAATTGTAAATGCATATCTTGGTATAGGAATATTCTTTGAAGACAAAAAAGAAGTAATCCCTTTAGTTAAAAATGTAAGGACACTTGAGTACGACCTTACAAGGGCAATATTAAAGGTAAGTCAGAAAAAACTCAAAAAGGTTGGATTTATTATAGGCGATGAAATGAAAGGCAGAACCGGAAATATAAATGGAATAAAAAATATAATAGGAAAACAATATAATGTGGTAACTCTTTCTGATAAGAAAAAGTTAACTATCCCAAATGATATTAAAACCTTAATAGTAATAGGTGGACAAGGAATTACAGATGCCCAACTCTTTGCAATCGATCAATTTGTTATGAGAGGTGGCAAAGTAATATTTTGTGTTGATCCAGTAATCATTAATGAACAGTATGGATTACGTGCTTTTCCTGCTGATTCAAAACTATTTGACCTTATTTACTTTTATGGGGTAAAGATTAATAAGGCACTTGTTCTCGATCGTTCAAATGCCATGGCAGCATTTTCAAGTGGTTTTATACAATTCCAAATCCCTTATCCATTTTGGGTGAGAGTAACAAAAAGTGGTTTTGATAAAACTAACCCAATTGTAGCTAAATTAGAAAGTTTAGTGCTTCCATGGACTGCTCCTCTTTCTTTAAGAAAGGATCTAAATAAAAAAAATTTAAATATAACACATCTTGTAAAAAGTTCATCATTTGCCTGGAAGGTTGAAAAATATTTTAATATAAGCCCACAACAAAAATTTAATCCCTTACAAAAGGATTTGCATTCTTTTGACCTTGCCGTATTATTAAAAGGTAAATTCACTTCCTACTTCACTGATAAACCTATCCCAAAACCTAAAGAAGAAAATAAGAAAAATCAAAAGGATAAGAATAAAGAAGAACAAGGGAAAAATGAAGAAAAAGCTAAAAAAGAAAAGGAGATAAAGGTAATCAAAAAAGGGAAAGAGGCTTATATTTTAGTAATAGGAAATGGCAATTTTATCACCAATTCATTCTTAGAGCGATTTCCATCTAATATAATATTTTTCTTAAACAGTGTAGACTGGTTGACAATGGGTGACCAGCTTATTGGAATTCGTTCTCGTGCTTCAGTAAATAGACCTTTAGTTGAGATTAGTGACAATAAAAAAAGTATGATTCGTTATATAAATATGTTTGCTATCCCCTTTTTGGTTGTGATCTTTGGGTTAATAAAATATGGTTTAAGACGTAGGAGAAGAAGGAGAAATAGAAATGAAGCTTAAAAAAGTTCTCATCTTTCTCATCACTTTTGTTGTTTTAGTGGGAATTTATCTTATAATGGAAAATCCTTTTAGCTCTAAAAAAGAAGAAGTTAAAAAAGAGGTTTTGCTTTTCGCTAATTTTAAACCTGAAAACCAGGTAAAAATAGAGATA
>JAFDIG010000316.1 GCA_019308145.1 Deltaproteobacteria bacterium
AGAACCTTAGATATAGGAGGAGATAAATTTCTTCCTTTTCAGGAAATAGCTCATGAAATGAATCCATTTATGGGTTGGCGTTCAATAAGGATATCATTAAAAGAGAAAAATCATTTCATAAAACAGATAAAAGCGATATTAAGAACATCAGCGATTGGAAAGGTAAAGATACTCTTCCCTATGGTTTCAAGTATAGATGAGTTTAGAGAAGCAAAAAAGTTGGTAGAAAGGGCAAAAAAAGAGTTGCAAAAAGAAGGAAAGGCCTTTGACCCTAATATTCAATTAGGGATAATGGTTGAGGTCCCGTCCATTGGAGTTATGGCTAATCTTATTATAAAGGAGGTGGATTTTTTAAGCATAGGTAGTAATGATTTGATCCAATTTATGCTCGCCGTAGATAGAAACAATGAAAAAGTAGCCCCTTTTTATCAACCTTTAAATCCTGCTGTTATACATATCATTCATGAAGTGATAAAAGCAGGCATTAAAGCAAAAAAACCTGTATCACTTTGTGGTGAGATGGCAGGTGAATCTTTTTATGCCCCTTTGCTTTTTGGTCTTGGGTTGAGGGTATTCTCAATGAATCCTCACTCTATACCAAAAGTAAAAAAGGTTCTTATCTCTTTAAAAACAGGCGAGACTCAAGAACTTGCTGAAGAGGCATTGAAAAAAACTACTCACGAAGAGATCTATAATCTCTTAGAAAAGTTTAACAGGATTAGGAGGATAAACTGATGATAGGAACGGTCACAAAACCTATGGAGGAGATCTATCATTATTTACAAGGAGAAAAGAAGGTTATTGTTGTTGGGTGTGATGGTTGTGCAAGAATATCACATACTGGTGGCGAACCTGAGGTAAATTCAATGGCAGATAAGTTAGAAGAGAAGGGATTTAATGTTATAGCAAGGATATTACCAGAGAGAACATGTTATATTCATAAAACAAAGAAAGCTTTTGCACCTTATGATAATGAGATAAAGGAGGCAGACAGCTTTTTGGTTTTGGGATGTGGGGGAGCGGTTCAGGTTGTCAGACAAGTTACAGAGGAAAAGGGAATTTATAAACCTATCCACCCTGGCCTAAACTCTATTGGCCATATGGATACAATAATAGAGGATACACTCTTTTTAGAGCAGTGCCAAGAGTGTGGGGAATGTATCCTTGAGGAAACAGGGGGTATATGTCCTGTAACAAAATGTGCTAAAGGACTTCTAAATGGTCCATGTGGTGGGGCTGAAAATGGTAAGTGTGAGGTAGATAGAAATAGAGATTGTGCATGGATATTGATATACGAAAGGTTAAAGAGATTAGGGCAACTTGATAGATTAAAAAGTTATAAGCCACCTAAAAACTATAGTAAGATGAGCAAACCAAGGATGTTGCAACTTAATTTATAAGATTGATTTGAAAGGAGAAAAGCGACTATGAAACTCTCAAAACTCTTTAATAAAAAGGAATTTGTTATTACTGGTGAAGTTGGTCCTCCAAAGGGAACACATATGTCAGAGGTGTTAAAAGAAGCAAGATTTTTACGTCCCTGTGTAGATGCAATAAATGTTACTGATAATCAAAGTGCTGTAATGCGACTAGGTTCTCTGGTTGTTTCTGCTAAGATAAAGGAGCAAGGGGTAGAACCAATATATCAACTTACCTGCAGGGATAGAAATCGCATTGCCATTCAGTCTGATCTTTTAAGTGCTTCAGCAATGGGAATTGAAAATGTATTATGCCTTACTGGCGATCATATCCAGTTGGGAGATCATTTTGATGCTAAAGCAGTTTTTGACCTTGATTCTGTACAATTGATAAATGTTGTTAGGGGGCTTAACGAAGGACATGATATGATGGGAAATGAACTTGCAGGGAAAACAGATTTTTATATTGGTGCTGTAGTAAATCCTGGAGCAGATCCTCTTGAACTTCAAGTAATAAAGATGGAGAAAAAAATTGAAGCAGGTGCACAATTTTTTCAAACTCAGGCAGTATATGATGTTTCATTATTTGAAAAATTTATACGGATGGTGGAGGGATTTAATGTTCCAATAATGGTGGGTATTATCCCTTTAAAATCGCCAGGGATGGCTAGATATATGAATCAAAATGTTTCTGGTATTCAAGTACCTGAATCAATG
The DNA here is from genome assembly GCA_019308145.1 of Deltaproteobacteria bacterium. Taxonomy (GTDB): domain Bacteria; phylum Desulfobacterota; class JAFDIG01; order JAFDIG01; family JAFDIG01; genus JAFDIG01. The sequence continues at coordinate 2,136 of JAFDIG010000316.1, forward strand.
ATAAAGGAGATAGGATCAGTAGATAGTAATTCACGAAAAAAGAAAAGCCTTGAGATGACCATAAAATTGATAAACGAGCTCAAAGATATGTGCCAGGGAGTACATATCATGCCACTTGGATGGTGGGATCTTATCCCTTATATTGTAAAGGAGTTCAAGGAAGAATCAAAATGTTATGAGGAAACAAGAAAAGCGATCGCCTCTTAAGGTTTATAACATTAAAATGGTTTGCGCAGTCTGAACTATTTAGTTTCAGATTGCACTATTTTTTTAGTCTTTATTTATGATAAATTATTCCAATGATAGGTTGATTTCCCTAATTTTTAAAAATTAAAAAGACTATTTGAAATTAAAATCTATTTGTTATATTAGAAATACAAAACGATTTTTTTAAATCCATAGTGAGGAGAGGTGTTATGGGAAAGAAAAGGAAGTTATCATTCATAAATAGAGAGTCATTTTTTATTATCCTTTTTGTTTTCATATTTTTATTGATGATCTCCTTTATATCCCCATTTAAGATTGTCCATTCCTCAAAAAAGGTAATAAAAGGGGATGATGGAAAGGAGATGATTTATATTCCAGGTGGTACTTTTGAGATGGGCTCTCTTATTCATCCAAATGAAATGCCAATTCATAAGGTTTATGTGAAGAGTTTTTA
>JAFDIG010000023.1 GCA_019308145.1 Deltaproteobacteria bacterium
GACTTTAGATGCAAAACTCCCATTTCCAAAAGATTCACCTTTTGCAAAATAAATACAATGGGTTCTCAGACCATGTTTTTGAAATGCAACAACATTACAAAACTGTTCGGTGGATTAGCAGCATTACAAGATGTCTCCTTTGAAGTAGAAGATGGTGAAATTCGGGGGCTAATCGGACCAAATGGTTCAGGTAAAACAACTCTTTTTAATGTTATCTCAGGTGTTCTAAAACCTACCGAAGGGAAAGTAATGTTTATGGAGAGGGATATTACACCCCTCTCCCCTTACAATATTTGCCACTTAGGAATTGCCCGCTCTTTTCAGATTCCTCATCCTTTTAAAGAAATGACAGTCTGGGAAAATGTTGCATTAGGAGCCCTTTTTGGAAAAGATCAATCATTTTCAGATGAAGAAGCAAAGGAAAAGGCAAAAGAGATTATAGATTTTGTTGGCCTTCAAGTAAAAGATGATACTTATCCTGGGGAACTTACAGCAGGAGGATTACGAAAACTTGAATTAGCAAGAGCTTTGGCAACAAAACCCAAACTTCTTTTAGCAGATGAAGTATTAAGTGGATTATCTAAAAAAGAGATGCAAGAAGCCTCCATGATTCTTAAAAGAATCAGGGATGAAATGGGAATCACTATTATTTGGGTTGAACATATAATGGATGTTCTTATGGATGTAGTAGATAAAGTTACTGTTTTAAACTATGGTGCGCTGATAGCTGAAGGAACACCAGAAGAAGTTGCCAATAATGAAGAAGTCGTAGAAGCTTATTTAGGAAAAGAATAAAGATGTTAGAAGTTAGCCAGCTTTCTGTTGGATATGGAGAATTTCAGGTATTATTTGATATCTCCTTTAAAGTAAAAAAAGGAAGCACTGCTGTTATAGTTGGGCCTAATGGAGCTGGTAAAACCACACTTTTAAAAACCATTTCAGGTCTTCTTCCAATTATATCTGGATCAATATTTTTGGATGGAATTCCTATCCAGGAGAAAAAGCCTCATCAAATTGTTGAAATGGGAATTGCCCAAGTACCTGAAGGTGGAAGAATTTTCCCTTATCTTTCAGTAGAAGAAAATCTGAAAATGGGTTCTTTTCCAAAAAGGGCAAGGGAAAAGTTTAAAGATAGATTAAAATGGGTATATGAACTTTTCCCTGTGTTATCAGAAAGAAAAAAACAGTTGGCAGGCTCCTTAAGTGGTGGCGAACGTCAAATGTTGGCAATTGGTAGATGTTTGATGTCTGAACCTAAGCTTATCCTTTTAGATGAACCTTCTATGGGGCTTGCTCCATTGATTGTAACCCATATCTTTAAGTTAATCCAAGATATCAATACTCAAGGATATACTATTTTAATGGTTGAACAAAATGTTAAAAAGGCTCTTCAATTAGCTGATAATGCCTTTTTACTCGAATCAGGAAGAATAAAGATAAAGGGGAGTAAGGAAGAATTTTTTGCTAACGAATATATTAAGAAAGCATATATAGGACTTTAACTATGTTAAATCTCATTATTAATGCCATTATAAATGGAATACTTTTAGGTGGTGTATATGCCTTGTTAGCTATCGGGCTAAATCTTCTTTTTGGAGTACTTAAACTCATACATCTTGCATATGGTCAGTTTGTTATGATAGGCCTTTATATTCTTTATGTTTTAGTTGTTAATGCGGGGCTTCCTTTTTGGGCTGCAGCGATTATTACCATCATAGTAACTGGCATATTAGGTATAATAGTACACATTTTGATAGTCCAACCATTGCTTGACGCTCCGAGATTAAACCAACTTTTAGCATTAGCAGGTTTGATTATTGTTTTTGAAAATTTATCAATGGTGATCTGGGGTGCTGACTATCGCAACATTCAGATGTCATTACCTGTAGTAGCTGTTGGAGGATTTTATATAAGAATGTCATATCTTATAGCCTTTATAGGCGGACTTATAACTTTAGGATTATTATATCTCTTCCTTTATAAAACATATTTAGGACTTTCCATAAGGGCTATCTCTCAAGACTTAGAAGGGGTTGAACTAATGGGAGTGAACCCAAAGGTCAACTTCTACGTTACTATGGCAGCAGGCGGGATCCTTACTGGTATCGTAGCAGTCTTCTTTGCCCCTATCTATGCTGTACATCCTCATTTTGGTTCAAGTTTTACGATACTTGCTTTTATAATAGTAGTTTTGGGGGGCATGGGAAATCTATTAGGAGGGTTTATAAGCGCATTTATAATGGGAGTTGTTACAAGCGTTGCTGCCTTTCTTACTACTTCAGAGATAGCAGATATTATCGCAATGTTAATTTTCATAGGAGTTATGCTTGTTAGACCACAGGGTATTATGGGGATACGAGAGGCAAGATGAAAAGATCATATTTATATTTTTTGGGAACCTTAATATTCATAGGAGTTCTAATATTTCCTCACTTTGTATCAAACTATATAATCCATATTGCAGTACTAATACTAATTTGGTCTTATGTATCTACTGTCTGGGCTTATATGGGAAGATTTGGACTGGTTTCTTTGGGGCATGGTGCTTTTTTAGGTATCGGGGCATATACAAGTGGGCTCTTGTTTAATAATTTCCATTTGACCCCTTTAGTTGGCATGTTTATTGGTGGGATAGCTGCTGCAATTGTAGCATTGATCTTAGGTTATGCATGTTTCAGGTTTGGAGTTATTGGCGATTATTTTGCACTTGTTACCCTTGCTTTAGCTGAAGTAATCATGCTTTTAATAATTGCCCTTAGAGAATTTACTGGTGGTTCTCTTGGATTTACTTTAAATAAAATGGGAAATTCCTTTCTTTACCTTAGCTCTGATTCAAAGATCTTTTTTTACTACCTTGCATTAGCTTTTGTCATTTTATCTATACTAATATGGAAAAAGATTGACAAAAGTAAAATATATAAAGCAATGAGGGCTATTGGTGAAGATGAATTAGCCTCTGCCTCACTTGGCATTAATGTTATTAAATATAAAGTAATAATTACTATCATAAGCGCTTTTTTAACCGCTCTTGGTGGAAGCCTATATGGACAGTATATTACTTATCTAAACCCTCATACTTTAAGTGGGGTTGGCGTCTCCCTTGATATTGCTTTTAAGGCAATTTTAGGAGGAATGTTCAATATATGGGGACCAACAGTTGGTACTATATTGATTGTAACCATGGAAGAAACCTTTAGAGGCATTTTTGGCTCACATTTTATTGGGGTTTCAGAAGTTTTATATGGTATTGCCTTGATCTGTTTTATTATATTCTTACCAAAAGGAATTTATGGAACCATAGTGAACAAATTATCTAAAAAATAGTAATCTGTAAGGGGGTAGAAAATGGGAGCTATTAAAACAGGGGAAGAAAGGGAGATTTTTTATTCCCCAACAAAAATCATATTTGGCTTAGGAGCAATTAAAGATTTACCAAATGAATGCAAACAACTTGGAAAAAAACCATTAATAGTAACAGATAGTTTTATGTCAAAGACTGAAATTGTTAAGGATATAATGGAGATATTAAAATCTGCTGGTATGGAACCAGGGCTTTACGATGGTGTAGTACCAGAACCGCCTCTTGAGTCAGTAGATAATGGTGTAAAAGTGGCTCTTGAGGGAAATTATGATGTAATCGTTGGAGTTGGTGGTGGAAGCTCTATGGATACTGCTAAAGGCGTGGCTATTGTTACCGGTAATGGTGGAAAAGTTTTAGATTATGTCGGAATGGATCAAGTACCAAAACCAGGCTTGCCAAAAATTCTTATACCTACAACAGCAGGTACAGGCAGCGAAGTAACAAGAGTTTTTGTGGTTACTGACCTTAATGATAATACAAAAAAGGTTGTATATTCTGCCTACAATTTATCTAATGTGGCTTTAATAGATCCTGCTCTAACTTTGGGAATGCCTCCTTCTGTTACCGCTGATACAGGGATGGATGCACTTGTACATGCGATTGAAACATATGTTGCTATAACTGCCACACAATTCTCTGATCCCTTTGCGGAAAAGGCAATTAGACTGATCTCCAAGTATCTACCAATTGCTACTATAAAAGGTGAAAATATTGAGGCAAGATATTATATGGCTTTAGCTGCAACATTGGCTGGTTTAGCTTTTGCAAGTGGAGGGCTTGGCGCGGTACATGCATTGGCTTATCCATTGGGTACAGAATATCATATGTCTCATGGAAGATCAAATGCCATTATGTTACCCTATGTTATGGAATATAATCTTCCTGGCAATTTTGAGAAATATGCAAAGATAGCAGAATTTATGGGAGAAAAAGTGGATAATCTATCTGATTCAGATGCAGCTATTAAATCAGTTGAAGCAGTAAAGAGATTGCAGAAAAATGTTGGAATACCATCAAGATTAAGGGATTATAATATTAAAAAAGAAGACCTATCTAAATTAGTTGAAGGCGGTATGAAACAGGCAAGGCTTTTTGTGCCTAATCCAAGAAATTTATCAAAAGAAGATGTAGAAAAAATCTATGAAATGGCTTATTAATAGACAACCTTGAATTGAATCTTTCAGATTAAACTAATTAAATTGAAAGGGAAAAAAGATGGGAAAGATAGTTCGCATTTTTCTTCAAGAAAAAAAGGTAAGCGAAGAAGAAATCCCAAAAGGATGGGAACTTTTAGGTGGAAGAGGTATTTGCGGAAAGATTATATCATCTGAAGTGCCACCTGAAGCCGATCCATTAGGCTCAAAAAATAAGCTGATATTTGCTCCTGGTTTGCTTGGGGGGTGCTATGTATCCTCGTCAGGAAGGCTTTCAGTTGGTGCTAAAAGTCCCCTAACCGGTGGTATCAAAGAAAGTAATGTTGGTGGCACAGCAGGACAAAAACTATCACGCCTTGGCATTAGTGCTCTTGTTTTGGAAGGAATTTCCAAAGAACCATCTATTCTTTTAATCTCAAAAGACGGGGTTAAGTTTGAATCAGCAACTGACTTAGTAGGTTTAAAAACTTATGAATTGGTTGAAAAGATCAAAAGTAGATATGATGAAAAAAACGCTATTATTGGTATAGGTCCTGCGGGAGATAAAAAATTATTCTTAAGCGGAATATTTGTATCTGATATTGAGGGAAGACCCTGTAGATATGCTGCAAGAGGCGGTCTTGGTGCGGTTATGGGATCTAAAAATGTTAAAGCAATTCTTATCGATGATAAAGGTGCGAACGGTATCTCCTATGATAAGAGGGATGAATTTTTAACCTTATCAAAAAGCTGGGGCAAGGAACTCATTGAAAGCAGAAAGGTATTTACTGAATATGGTACAGCTGTTCTTATTAAGATTATAAATGAACTTGGTGGTTTGCCTACCAGAAATTTCAGGGTTGGCTCTTTTAAAGATGCTGATAAGATAAGTGGTGAAACATTAAGGGAAAATGCTCTTAGCCGAGGCGGTAGAATGGGACATCCTTGTCACCCAGGATGTGTGATCAGATGTTCAAATATTTATCATGATAAAAATGGAAATTATCTTACCTCTGCTCTTGAATATGAAACTATTGGTTTAATGGGCGCTAATCTTGAGATAGGAGACCTTGATGCTGTTGCAGAATTTGATAGAATGTGTGATGAACTTGGGATTGATACCATTGAAACAGCTAACAGTATAGCTGTGGCTATGGAGGCTGGCTTGTTTAAATTTGGTGATGCTAATGGAGTAAAAGAAGCCTTAGGAAATATTGAAAAAGGTACAGTAATAGGAAGAATAATTGGCTCAGGTGCTAAAAGAGCTGCAGAAACATTAGGGGTTAAAAGAGCAGCACATGTTAAAGGGCAAGCACTTTCTTCTTATGATCCAAGATGCATTAAAGGAACAGGGGTTACCTTTTTAACATCCCCTATGGGAGCTGACCATACAGCTGCAAATATTCTTCCAGGAAGGACTGGATACCATTTCTATGATGTTGATGATGATGGTGGTGGTGTAACATCAAAAGAGAAGAAGGTAGAAATATCAAGGGATGTTCAAATAATGGTAGCAGTATGTGATACATTAGGTTTTTGCTTTTTTGTTGGACCAAATTTAGCAAATATGGAATTCTTTGCCAAATTGATTAAAGCAAGATTTGGGTATAACTGCTCTGCACTTGACCTAATAGAAATGGGAAAAGATGTAATAACAACAGAGATAGAATTCAACAAAAAAGCAGGGATTCCACCTGTATCAAAATTGCCAGAATTCTTTTATAAAGAAACATTAAAGCCAAAAGATTTAACATTTGATATAGATGAAGAAAACATTAAAAAAATTTGGGAGTAATTATGGATCTTTTTGATCTTAGCGGAAAAGTTGCTTTAGTTGCAGGGGCAAGCAGAGGTTTAGGTAAAGGGATGGCAAAAGCTCTATCATCTCATAATGCCTTTGTAATATTAGTAGCAAGAACAGTTAAAGGACTTAAGGAAACTCTTAATGAAATTGAAAAAGAAGGTGGAAAAGGATTAGCTCTCCCTGGTGATCTTTCAACTGTTAAAGGAATCAAAGAACTTTTAGATAAGATTTTTTCAGAAGTTAAAAAGGTAGATATTTTGGTAAACGCAGTTGGAACTCAAAGACGTAAGCCAGCATTTGATGTAGACGAGGAGGATTGGGATTTTGTTATAAATACAAATTTGAAGGGTGTTTATTTCCTTACTAAAGAGATCGGAAAGAAAATGGTTAAACAAAAAAAAGGAAAGATTATCCTTATCGCTTCTTTGACCTCTAAAATCGGTATCCCCAATATCAGTATATATGGCGCTTCTAAAGGTGGAATTGCATCTCTTACCAGACACTTTGCTGTTGAATGGGCAAGGGATAATGTACAGGTAAATGCCATTGCACCTGGGTATTTTAAAACTGAACTCACAAAGGATCTCTTTAGCCAAAAGGATAAGGTGGAATGGATAAAAAGCCGTATCCCTATTGGAAGAATAGGGACCCCTGATGATCTTTATGGGCCTGTAATATTTTTTTCTTCAAAAGCTTCTGACTATGTTACAGGACAGATACTCTTTGTTGATGGAGGTTGGACAGCAGCTTAAACCCTCTCTTATAACCATAATAAATTTCGACACCTCCTTTCATTTTTTCTAAACAAAGTCCCCAGCATCCCCCCGGCTGGGGGCTTTTGTTTTATGCTTAAATCTTAAGTTATTCACAAAAAAATCCCCTATGATAAATAAAAAGATATAACCCCATACCTTATAATTAAAAAATGATAATTGAAATTATAAAAAACAAAGAATTTCCCTTTTGTTTTCAGGCATACAAAATCAGCCTAAACTTAATTAGTCTGTTTTTCAGCATGGACTAACTAACTTAATTTATTAGATAACTGATCATCTTTTAGAATCAAATCCAAAAAATTTTCACATTAGTTTTTGAAAATTTTATGAAATAGCTTTTTACTTGACAATTATTTATATCTATAGTATTAGTTTAACGGTAAACTTAAATAATTCTAATATTTTCTTACAAAAAAATTGATTGAGGGTTGCCTTGACAATCAAAGAAGTAGCAAAAGAGGCAGGTGTTTCTCACACTACTGTATCATTAGTAATCAATAATATTAAAGGATCAAGAGTAAGCGAGGGCACAAGAAAAAGAGTCTTAGAGGTTATCAAAAAATTGGATTATAATCCTAATCTGATTGCTCAAAGACTTGCCCTTAAAAAAACAAATTCTATTGGGCTATATATCCCTTTTACGTTTCCTATCTTTCATAACTTTACCCTTATTCAAATTGTTGCTGGTATTCAAGATGTTTTCAACCTAAAGGATTTTGATTTGGTCTTATTTTCTTGTGGTAAAAACCTATGGAAAGATAGACCTATAAGTAAAATTTTAAAACAAAACAGTGTTGATGGTATAATTATAGTCAATACCCGATTTACAACCCAGTATTTCATAAATAAAACAATAAGAGAACTAACTAAATTAAATTCAAACTTTGTACTCTTAAGTTACTATTGGGGAAGAGCTGATATAAATTATGTTGGTGTAGATTATGAAAATGACTCATTTAAATCTACTTCTCACTTAATCGATTTAGGCCATAAAAATATAGCTTTAATTACAGGAATGCCTAATTCACTTGTTACAAATAGAATAATAAATGGATATAAAAAGGCACTTAAGCGCAATAATATCACTTGCAACCCCGATTTTATTACTAATGCTGATTATGATTATCAAATGGCATATGAGAAAACAAAAAGCTTGATCAAGAAGAATCCTCAGATTACTGCCATTTTTGTTGCTGGTTATGAGATGGCACCTGGTAGCTTAAAAGCTGTAAAATCATTAGGTTTAAATGTTCCGAAGGATATTTCGATTATTGCTTATCCAGATGTTGAGATCTTCTCTCATTCAGAACCCCCTATAACTGCTGTTAGGTTGCCTTACTATGACATGGGGAAAAAAGCAGCAGAACTTGTTACTAATAATAGTAAAGAGAAAAAGAAAATAATTTTTGAAACAGATCTTATTATAAGAGAATCAACTATAAAACTTTAATACTTTTTATATCAAAAGGTTTTGAAATGGTCATGGCTTGGGAAACAATTCTAAAAACCATTGATAACCCATTCTGCTCAATGGATTTAAGAATTGAAGCACTTGAAACCATTTTATCTAAAAATATTTTATTTCCTAATCTAAATAACTTGCGATCGGATCACACAATTGATCTTCATATCCATACGAATTATTCAGATGGTTTTTGGACTCCAACAGGTATGTTTTTAGAGGCATATAAAAAAGGAATGAATCTTATCAGCTTAACTGACCATGACTGTTTTAATGGTATTGAAGAGGCTTTTCTTGCAAGGGATCTGATCTATAAAGTAACAGGAAAGATTATATCTTTTATTCCAGGGGTAGAGTTTTCCACAAATTATAAAACTAAAGATGGAAAGGTTAAAGAGATTCATATCCTTGGATATTTTCCATCCAAAGACTTTAAAGAATTTAGGTCATATTTAGAAAGGTTTGATATTTATGATCAAGCATATTTAGACGCTTTTCAAAAATGTAGAATCCTAAGAATTTATGAAATGGTAAAGAAGTTTAATAAAGAGATGCCCTCAAAGATTGGAGGAGATCTCCTAAAATTAGCAGAGATTCAAGAACCAATATCATATAAAACAGCAAAAAGAGGGATGAGGGGTAGTGTTTCTCCAGGACGCCTTCTTACTTGCACTGGCATCTATGAAATATATTCACTTTATAAAGCAGGACGGATAGATGAGATTACTGATGAACATTTTTCTAAAGCCTATCTTGATAAGCTTGTAGATTTTATAAAACCTTATGATTCACCGCTTATATTAATGTATAAATTTTTTGGTAATCATAAGCCCACAGCAAAGGTTGGTTATATCGGAAAGACTGAAGATCCCAAATGGGCTGTTAACTTAATTAAAAAGATGGGAGGTATACCAATCCTTGCACATCCACTGCTTTATTTTGATCTTTTTAGAGATCTTGTTGAAGAGCTTTATCCAATTGGTCTTCACGGAATTGAGCTGATCTGGTCAGATTCAACCCATAATGATATCAATCAGATAAAAGATATGGAAAACTTCATTAAGAAAAATTTTTCTGACTTGCTTATTACAGCAGGATCAGATTGCCATGGTCATAGTATTGATGGGCATATCAATTATACCCCTGATAACATAATGGGATTAAGTAGTAAACTCAATGGATTGTTAACCCAATACCATAAACAAATAATGGACTTCTTTAGGCAATGATAAGAGGTAGATAAATGGGTATAGGATATGGTTTTGGAAAAATTATTCTTATTGGTGATCAATTTATAAATTATGGTGTGCCTGCTATTGTATCAGCAATCGATTTAAAGACAAAAGCGATTGTTAAAAGGGTGAAAAATGGCACTTTAAAAGTTTATGACAATAGAAAAGAAACACCAGGATATAAAGAGAAAAAGCTTCATCAACAAAAAGAATCAATTGATAGGATTTTAAATGCAATGAAGATCGATATAAAGAAAAATCCAATTGAGATCATCTTTGAGGGAAACCTCATTGCAGCAAGTGGTCTTGGTGCAAGCGCAGCCAGTTGTGTTGCTCTTACAAGAGCTCTAAGTGATGAATTCAAAATGAACTTAAGCGATGAAGAGATAAATAATATCGCTTTTGAAGGTGAAAAAGCATACCATGGGATACCAAGTGGTGTTGATAATACAGCCTCAACCTTTGGTGGTATTCTCTTTTTTATGAAAGATTTATCAACTAATAAAAATATAGTAGAAAAGATCAAGCTCAAAAAAAAGATAGAATTTGTTGTTTCAGATAGCCAAGTGGTTGCTGATACTGCTTATGTTGGCAAATATATTAAAGGGCTGAAAGAAAAACAACCTGAAAGGTTTAGTGAGGCTTTAAAAAAGATAAATGATCAGGTTTTCGAATTAAGGAGAAATTTAGAGATCTTTAACTTAAAAAGGGTTGGAGAATTAATGAATGAGTATCATAAGATAGCTATAGAATTTGGCCTATCTCATGAAAAAATAATTTATTTAACCGAATTAGCTATTAAAAACGGGGCTTATGGAGCAAAATTGACTGGTGGTGGTATGGGAGGGAATATGATCGCCTTAACCCCTGGTAGTAAGTTACAAGATAAAGTGGCAATGGTTTTAGAAAAGGAAGGTTATCATACGTTAAAAGTAACAATTTGATAAAATAAATATCTCTCTGATTAAATTTTTTATAAGATCTTAAGAAATCTTATTTTTTAACAAGGAAGAATAAATGGGGAAGATAATATTAAAAAATATTTTTAAACGTTATGGTAACAATGTTGTATGTAACATTGATTATCTTGAAATCAAAGATGGTGAGTTTTTAACATTATTGGGGCCAAGTGGGTGTGGAAAGACTACCACTTTAAGGATTATTGCTGGCTTAACAAAAGAGGATGAAGGGGAAATCTTCATTGATGATAAAAAAGTAAATGATCTTTCACCTGAGAATAGGAATACTGCTATGGTATTTCAAAGCTATGCTCTTTTCCCTCATATGACGGTTGCTGAAAACATTGCCTTTGGCCTTAAGATGCGCAAAATTGATAATGAGGAAATAAAAAAAAAGGTGGAATCAGTTCTAAATATTGTTGGACTTGAAGGTTTTGAAGATCGTTACCCAAAACAGTTAAGCGGTGGTCAACAACAAAGAGTTGCTTTAGCCCGTGCTATTGTATGTAATCCTGATCTATTACTTTTTGATGAGCCATTAAGTAATCTTGATGCTAAATTAAGAGAAAAGATGCGATTTGAACTTAAAAAGTTGCAGCAAGAGCTTGGTATCACGTCGATCTATGTTACACATGATCAAGCAGAAGCATTGGTTATCTCTGATAGAATTGCTGTTATGAATAAAGGGAAAATTATACAAATTGGTAGTCCTGATTCTATTTATACTTGGCCGAAATCTGAATTCGTAGCAGATTTTATAGGTCTTGCTACATTTATTGATGGAGAGGTAATAAGTTTAATTGAAAAAGACTCAAGTTTGCTCGTTAAGACCCATGATGGATTGAATATTAAATGTCGTGGTGATGCTCAAAAGGGAGAAAAGGTTAGAATTCTTATTCGCCCAGAGAATATCGAGATAGATCGAGTTAATCACTGGAAAGACTCAAATGTCTTTACTGGCAAGATTATTGAGAAAGCTTATTTAGGTGGTTATGTTGATTATCATATAGAAGTGGGGGAATGGGTACTCCGCACCCAAGAGAGCCCAAGGGTAGAGTATAAGATAGGAGAGAAGATCTTTTGCTGGTTAGATCCTGAAAACTGTATTGCTATAGCAAAAGATAAGGATGAAGTTTAAGGTTTTGGCAAAATATTATCAAACTTTTAAAAGATAGGAGGGGATTATGAAAAGAATTTTAGGTTTTATTTTAATAATGTTTGTGGCAGGGATATTTTTAGTTCCCAATTTGCCAGCAGAAATGACTACGAACCAATTTATGCCTGAGAAAACATGGCCTTCCTGGATGTATAGTTATGATTGGAATAAGATGGTTGAGATTGCAAAAAAGGAGGGTAATCTTCATATCATCGGCTTTGGCAGCCCTGATGAAAAGGCATTTTATCTCAAGCTGGCAAAAATGTTTACAAAAAAGTATGGTATCAAAACAACTTATGACCATGCTGGCTGGTTTACAGCAGTGCAAACAGTAAAGGATGAAAAAGATCGCAAGGTTGCAAAAGGGAAATATGATTTACTCTTCCTCTGGGGAAAGCCATTTTGGGATCTCTATACCTATGGTGGAGTTTGGGATGCTCCTATTGTTGAGATGGTTCCTAACGCAAGAAAGATACCAATTTATCCTCCTGGTATAAAATATTACCATGATATGTACCCAACTTATGGCACCTTTATTACACCATGGCCTTGGATTGATGTATTTCTTTTTAATAAGAAAAAATGGAAGAGAGAACAACTTCCTGATACCTTGGAAGGGCTTTTAGATTGGGCAAAAAAACATCCAGGCCAAGCTGCTTATTGCGATCCTCAAAAAGGAGGAAGTGGCCATACCTATATGTTAGGGGTATTATTCGCTTTGACAGGAGGTTATGATAAATATGCTTACAAGGATTTTGACAAGTATAAAACTGAATTAACAGCAAATTGGAATGTTTTATGGAATTGGCTCAATAAATTGGAGCCATATCTTTATAAAAATAACCCCTACCCAGCTGGAAACGCCGCAACTATCAAACTGTTTGAAGCTAATGAAGTATCCTTAATCCCGATGTGGACTACTTATATCCGTCAACATATACGTTCTGGAGAGCTTGATCCTGATACAGTTGGTGTCTATATTCCAAAGCCAACCATTCCTGTACCTTTTGATGGATACTGTGTTGCGTTTAATGCAGCAAACAAGGCTGCGGCTCTTGTTTATTTGAATTTTGTCCTTTCTGAAGAGATTCAGAGAATGGTTCCTGATGCTATAGGTACGCTTCCAGTTGATCTTAATGCCTGGTATAAAGAGGCAAAAGCAAACCCAAAAGTTACTGTTGATGCACCATGGTTTCCTCTTAAAAGTGACTGGGATTACCGCACCTGGATTGATAAAGGTCCTTTCTGGACAAGGCATGCTGGTGTAATGTTTGAAATGATGAAGAGATGGGAGGATGAGGTAGCAAGAAAATAGCTATTTATGGTGAGAGGATTAAACCTCTCACCATTTATAATTCTTTAATAATTGGCAACTATTTTAACTTTTTCTATGGTTTTCTTATTATGAAGAAAAGAACAGGGATTCAAAAAGATTTAATCATTGATCAACTACTGATAGCTCCTTTTACTTTCTTTTATGTAGGAATGATCATCATTCCGTTGATTTTGATTTTCTTAAGTTCTTTTGGACTTGTTCATCTAACAACTGGTATTCCAAAGGGTTTTAGCTTAGAAGGATATCGACGTTTTTTCTTTACCCCAAGATATCCTTACTTATATGCCTTTGCATTTACTTTTCTTGTTACATTAGTAGCTACAATATTAGCAACTTTTATAGGTTATATCCTTGCACTATTTTTAAAGATCAGAAAACCTAAATGGAAAAATTTTTTTATTAGTATGATGAGGTTGCCACTCTTTGTCCCTTACTTAATCGCCTCTTTTATGTGGTGGACTCTCCTATACCCTAAAGGTTATTTATCAATGATACTAAAGCATTTCTTTGGTTTAGCTATCCCATTAACAAATGATCCCTTAGGGATAGGTATTATACTCTGTGCAGCATGGATGAAATTTTCAATTGCATTTAATATTATGCATAGCCAACTTGAGATGTTACCTCCTGATTTAGAAGCAGCAGCCCGAAACTTAGGGGCTAATACCTGGAATGTAATAAAAAGGATCTATTTCCCTTTAACAATCTACGGTGTTTTATCTGCTGCAGCAGCTATTTTTCTTTCTGTATTTATTGCTTTTTCTATTGCTTTTGTTCATGGAACTTCATGGCCAAGGTTTTTATCTATGTTGGTTTATCGAGATGCTGTTGAAAGAGGGGAATGGCTTATGGGTTATACTATTTCTGTTATCTATATTGTTGTTGCTTTTTTGGTTAGTTATTTATATATGAAAATCTTAGCCTCAAGAGAGGTGAGGTAAGGAAGCTTGTATGAAAAAGATAAGAAA
>JAFDIG010000317.1 GCA_019308145.1 Deltaproteobacteria bacterium
GTGCCAAAGCCTGTATATTGGCGTGTTGTCCATGCTCTACTCCTATACCCTAATGGATGTATTCCTCTTGTAAAAGGATACTCCCCAGGATCTGCTAAATCTTTTTCATATGAAAAACCAATATTTTCTAAATCCTTTGGACCATAAACAGCTTTTATATGAATCCCAGATTGTAGAATAACATCTTCAATTTGATCCTTTTCATTTTTTATATATTTTGCTACACCCATGGCCCCCTCCTTATTTTTTTACATTTTCTTTCAAAAAAGATATAATCTCTAAAAAGGGTGTACCTCCTGGAAAGACAGCATTCGCTCCAAGCTCTTTTAGCTTTGGTATATCCTTGGATGGGACTACTCCACCTATTACAATGATTTTATCCTCAAGCCCTTTTTCTTTTATCTTTTTTGACATTTTTTCCATTATAGGAATATGTGCACCACTCATAATAGAAAGGCCAATAACATCAACATCTTCTTGTATTGCTGTATCAATAATTTGATCCACTGTTTTATGTAAACCTGTATAGATTACTTCCATACCAGCTTCCTTTAAAGCATGAGCAACAACCTTTGCCCCTCTATCATGCCCATCAAGACCTGGCTTGGCTATTAATACCTTTATTCTTTTTTCTCCAACCAATTTTTATCCTCCTTTAAAAACTCATAATTTTTCCCCTTTTTCTATCTCCCCTAAAATATACTTCTTCCCTCGTAAAATATGTTTTCTAACAAGTCTTTCAACTTTATTTTTATTTCCCTGTCTCATAGCTTCAACAATTCTTTTATGATCAACTAATGAGACCTTTGCTCGTTTTTTGGATTGGAGTAGAGATCTGCGGTAGATGTAGATATATGCCTTAAAATTATTTATCAATCCATATAGGTTTTTGCTCCCTGATGCCTGATAAATAATCTCATGGAATCTTGTATTCAACTCCATTAAACGTGATAGATCATTATTGTTAAGGGCTTGTTCAAATTGTTTTATACTTTCAGTTAACTTCTTAATAATTTCTTCGGTTATCCTTTCAGTAGCCAAATAGGCTGCATAACTTTCAAGAACCGCCCTAATACCAAAGATTTCCTCAATATCTTCGGTAGTAAGGACTTTTACAATGCAGCCTCCTTTTGGTAAACGTTCAACCAATTCTTCTTGCTCAAGCCTTCTGATAGCCTCTCTTACTGGGGTCCTGCTCGTATTCATAAGCATAGATATTTGCTCTTCGACGATTCTCTGCCCAGGTTTTAATTCACCAATAACTATTGCCCTTTTTATTGCTTGATATACCCTATCTCCAACTGATTTTTTTCTTATAACAGGTTTTAGATAGGTAAAAGGGGCTAAAATATCTTTTTTCCTTTGCTTATCCATATCTGTATTGAACTCCATATTCTCCACGTGGATATTCCCAAGAAATTGCTCCATATATACATACAATCATACATGTTCCACACTCAAGGCACCCTGCATATTCTACTTGCATTTCAGATGTTTCTTCATTTAAAGAATATAAATGTCCTGGACAAGCATAGATACAAAACCTTTCTTTACATTCTTTGCAAATTTCTTGATCAAGTAATATATGACTTTTTTTATCATTTTTTATCGCATTGATAGCAATCTTTTCCTCTATCTTCATTCTTATATCTTCCTCATCAAAAGAAAATCCTTAATTCCTTTCATGTTAAATAGATTTTTCTTTGTTATCGTAGAAAGTGTCTTAAATATTCTCTCTTTTGGTATATTGTTAAATGTAAAGAGCTTCTCTAATAAAGAACAGATAAGGCTTGGGTAGAAATTATAGAATCTCGGGTTTTCCAGAACATTCTTAGAATGTCTAAAGGTTTGCATATCTTTGAAAAGAAAACTTTCTTTAAGAAGTTTTTCATATTCTTTTAAAGTTTCTTTACTCGTATCACCTTTTTTAAGGGCTTTAAAAGCAACCTCGGCTGCCATTACTCCTGAAGCAATAGCGAATTCCATTCCTCTAACTGTAATTCCCATGTTTAATGAGAAACCAGCCGCATCACCAACAACCATAATTCCATCTCCATATAATTTTGATAAATTGTTTATCCCTCCTTCAGAGATAAGATGCGCTGAATATTCTTTTATCTCAGCATCCTTGATTAGAGGGTTGATTTCAGGGATTTTTTCAAACTCCTCAATAAGCCTAAAAGCTTCTATCTTTGGATCTTTTTTCATAAAGGATTCCAAACCTATAACCAACCCTAAAGATAAAGTATCCTTATTGGTATAGAGAAATCCGCCTCCAAAGATCCCTTTTGTAATTGAACCAACAAAAAGATTAGCCGCACCTTGATTAGTTAATAATCCAAATCTATCCTCAATGAGCTTCTCATTAAGAGCTAATACCTCTTTAATTCCAACAGCATAATTATTTGGATTTAAAGGTTTTCTTAATCCTGCTTTCTGCGCCATAAATGAAAGAACACCATCTGCTGCTATAACAATATGAGCTAAAATCTCTTCATCACCTACTTTTACCCCTACTACTTTATTACCATCTTCAAATAAGAGATCATCAACCCTCTTTTGAGGAATAACAAAACCTCCTTTTTCTATCACCTTGTCAGCTACCCATTTATCAAATCTTGCCCTAAGCAGGGTACAACTATGATAAGGTTTTTCATCCCATTTTTTTGATGTAAACTCCAAAGATGTTGACCTTCCATTATCTATAAAGGTGAGTATCTCTTTTGTTACATGCCTTTCAAAAGGTGCTTCATCAAAGATATCAGGCAATAAGTCTCTAA
>JAFDIG010000318.1 GCA_019308145.1 Deltaproteobacteria bacterium
CCTGCTAACAGTACGGCAGTCATAAAAGGTGTGCTTACCCAAATCTCTGCAATCAAAACTGAGATCCGAGAAAGTACAGGACCTATGAGCCAAGGAATCTCTTTTTTTATTCCAATAGTCCATAAGAAGTTATTTATTAGCCCAATTTGATCATTAAAAAGATATTTGAATTGGAAACCAACAAGTGCTGGGGCAAACATCATCGGCATTAAAACTAAAAGAGAAATGATTTTACGCATTCTCCGTTGTTTAGCAATCATAATAGCAGTAAAAAGACCAAGTAAAAGTTCGGAAAGTAAAGCCACAGTTATAAAAAATATAGTATTGATAAATGCACCCCAAAACACAGGATCATGAAATAGCTTGACGTAATTCTGAAAATAGTTGAATCTAAAGGTATTAGGTTTTAGTATATTATAAGAGGTAAAACTAGCATATAGAGAAAAGATTAAAGGAAAAATAACCAGTGAAAAAACTATTAATAGAGCTGGAAATATCAAAGCTATGGCCAAGCGCTGTTCGAGAATTCTTTTTCTTCGCATAAATTATCCTTAATTTTATTTGGAGGAATCACAGATAATCTCTATGATTCCTCCTATTATTCTTACCATTCTGTGGGTTTTTCGTATTTTCTTACGCCTTTTCTGTAATACCCAGCTTCTTTCATTAATTCATACGTTTTTTCCTTAGCATCACCTAAAGCTTCTTTAATGGTCTTTTTCCCAAGCATCGCTGCCTGCAATTCAGGATAAATAATATCTGAAATGCTAATCCACTCAGGAATGAAAGGTACGGGGAAAGCATCCTCCTTGAATGATGTATACCATACCTTTAACTTGTGATATGTATAGTTATCACCGCTCACTCTTGCATCAGCTAAGACTTTCTTCCAGACATCTTCTCTTTGAGGAGCATAACCTATGGTCTCTGCCTGAAAAAGCGAAGCTTCATAACTGGTGAGAAACTTTACTAAATCAACAGCTGCTTCTTTATGCTTACTAGTTTTGGTCACGGAGAAAGTGTGACAGCCACTCCATCCTGAATAGATTCCTCCATCACCTCTACCAAAACGTTTTGTCCACACATCACCTGCAACTTTTGAAGTCTTAGGATTGTTAAAAAATGGACCCCATCCTCCCCAATCATAATCAGAAGCTACAGTGCCACTGGCAAAAGCATTTGCTGTATCATCCCATAGGTAATTTATAGATCCAGGCGGAACTGCATGAGATTGATATAAATCTACCAAAATTCCCAAGGATTTTTGACCAGCAGGAGAATCAAAAGTAGGTTTCCAGTTTTCATCAAATAAACTACCTCCATTTGCCATCAATATCTCATAAAATGTCCCTGTCAGAGCCTCTTCTTTTCCTACAATCACAGTACCATAAAAATTAGGAGGATTTGTTAACTTAATTGCCTGCTCTTTGAATTCATCCCAAGTATCGGGAGGAGTAAATCCATAACGTTCATATATTGATTTCCTATAGTAAAGATTACGAATATCTCCGTGCCTAGGCATCTGAATCAATCTTCCTCCAATCGTGCAAGCTTTGATGACTCTTGGAAAAAAGGATGCCAGCTCTTTCTTAGAAACATATTTATAAAGATCAATGTAAATGTCTGGATACTGAGCAGCAAAACTAATATGATTAGAAGCGATATCCCAATTTAGAGTTCCAGCAGCTATATCTTTTTTGATCTCTCGATCTAAAGCAAAATGCTGTTTTTTAGATAAAATCACAACTTTTGCACCGGTCTTCTTTTCCCATTGGGGGATAAACTTCTCGTAAAGTAGCTCATATTTACCACCACCAATCAGTTTAGCTTTGAGAACAACTCCCTTAAAACGCGGGCTTTCTTGGCTGTTTCCTATTCCTCCCCATAAAAGCATCAACCCGATCATACCCATTAAAACCCCACATATCCATTTCCTTCCTACATTTTTTTGTTTTCTCATTTTTTATTTGTGCACTATCAAGGCTGATTATTTAAAAAGCCACCTTAGTGCACCTTACCTCCTTTCGATAATAAGATTTTAATAAGGGCCTTATACTTTTAATTAGCTACCATCACCTCCTTTGCTTGATTTTTTGACCCTTTATTAGACCTATATCATTAAAGATAAATAATTAATCCAATGGACGATTAAACCCGCTCATCAAACTCTCCTAATTTTAAAGGATATCTTCCATATTTTTTTACCAGATCAATAGCATATTGGTAATTGTCCGGGAGGACATTTGCCGATATAGAATGATCAGATTGAAATATATACCCTCCTCCTTTAGCAGCATTAAGCTTTCTTAAAACCTCTCTTTTTATATCCTCTTTACTCCCTTGAGCTAATACCCTAACATCAATATTTCCCACCAAAGCAAGACGATTGTTATACTTTCTCTTTAACTCAACTGCATCCAATCCTGCTTTTACTTCTAAAGGATGATATCCATCAATTCCAGCATCAATAAGCATATCTATTATAGCCATAGGATTTCCATCTGTATGATAAATTACTTTCATTCCTATATTATGAAACTCTCTACACATTCTTTTAACACAAGGATAAAAAAGTTTTTCCCATATTTTTGGAGAAAAATACATTCCTTTGGTATAAGCTACATCTCCCCAAATATAAAGTCCAGAAAGAGCACCTTTGGCTGCCTTAACCTGAGCTTTTCCTATCCCAACCATAAATTCTGTAATTTTAGCATTAAAATTCTTAATCAACACAGGTTCTAAGATTACCTTATAGAAAACATTAGTTTGCC
>JAFDIG010000319.1 GCA_019308145.1 Deltaproteobacteria bacterium
CATCGCCTAAATTTGTTGCTTCTATCTCATGGCATGCAAGCTCTGCTGCATATCCCTCTGTTACACTTATCAGCAAGGCATCACCAATTAGCCAGTTCATAGGGTATGTTGGGAATGGATAGCCCGCGATTAGATCGTCATTTAAATCTGCTGCCACACCAACTGGATCTAAAACCTGGAAGAAGTTTACATCATTTGTAACTATATCAAAAATCACATAACCATATCTTAAACCATAAACTGGATCCAAATTAAATGAGCTTGCAAATGGTCCCCACCAGTTTATATCACCACAGTCAATACCTTCCACATCATAACGAGAAAAATAGATCATATCATCATAAACATGAACTGATTTATTATCATATACTGTATAGTGAACCTTTAAGGAACCTGGCTCATGTGATCCACCTGTGTTCGCTACATTGGTAATTGTGATTAAGGTTGCTATGGTGTTGTCATCACTAAACCCAAAAAATGGAACAAAAATCCTCTGGGCAGGTACGTTGTCATCTGCCCCAATAATGGCAAATGCGTTTACTGAAAACGCTGCCACAATTGCTATAACAGATAAAGTAAACAAAAGTTTCTTCATTTTTCTCTCCTTTTCGTTTAATTATGGACTGAAACAACATTTTAAACATTCACGTTATTCAGTTTAGTTTACTTAATTCAAAATTCTAAATCAAATAATTAATCTACCTTCCTCCTAAATCTTTACTTACCCACCTCCTTTCACCTCCAATTTTTTTACTTATAAAGTTAAACTTTATCTGGTTTTATCTTAATCCTTTTTTCGGGAAACCTTTTTATGGAGTTTCCACCCCCTTTCTTTTATACTTTATTCCCTTTTAAATATGTTAAGAATATTAACAAGCATTTCTTAATTTGTCAAGTAAAAAATAATTATTCTTTTCAATGTTGTTTATGTCTCCTTAAACCTCCAAAAGCTTCTGCTGGTGTCTTATACAAATTATACCAATTGCCTTTTCTCTTAACCCAAGTAACCCACATTACCCTTTTACTTATTTTATCAGAAAAACCCCTTACAAATACAGTATATTTAAGTTCAAACTGAATTCTTGCTTTATCTTTTTCTACAATATTAATTTGTAAGATTTTGAAATCCCTATATTTTATTAAAAGATTTTTCGATTTTATATACTGAGCAAGGGAAACCCTTTTGGTGACATAAATATCTTCATATTTATAAGACTCTACAAGATCATTTTTTATTCTTGCCTGCCAATACTTTGTGAATCTCTCTCGTAAAAGCTCTTTATCAGATTTGAAAAAAGGTTCTAAAGATGCACAAGAAGCAAACATGAGCAAAAGTAGCAATAAAAATAACCACTTAAATATATAACCCTTCTTAACGAAATTTATAACCATTTAATCACCTTCTCTTCAATATTGTATAGGCTGGAAAAAATGTAGCAAAATTTTCAGAGAAACTAACGATCCTTGAAAAATGCAAACTATAGATAACACAAGAAGATAGTGTTGTCAAGATTTTTTTAACCAACTATTCTCTTCTCTAAACTATCAAAATCATATCCTAAAGAAAAGGAAGTTATTTTAAATATAATTTTTCAAGTTTTATTAAATAGCAGTTTACTGTCTACAAAAATAGTTCAAATGCTTATATATTATCTTCCCAAGAGAGTCTTGATCCTCTCTTATATAATAATAAAAAGGTGAGCCAAAAAGCTCACCTTTTGATCAAAAAATAAATTTTAAATTTTTATATTTTTTACCACTCGTTTCCTTCAGAACCTGGAACCTGACCGCTATGGTGTGCTGGCATTCCTACTTGATATGCTGCTGATTCTGCTGTCTGAATTACCCATACAGAGCCATCAAATAAACTACGATCATAATTATCTGCCATTTCAAACCTTAACCAGCCTTCTGTATATGTGCCTACCCCAAAACCTGGCAAATCATTTAACCTTATGATATTTAACTCGTATGGAAGCCAGAAGAATGTTGAATACCATCCTTCTATTGTATCAAATACCTGGATATCTACCCTTCTTGTTGCTCCACCAGGAGGATCATTACTTTCTACCCACATGATCATATCAGTTGTGGCATCAACAGTCGTGCTTACCCTGTAAGGAACATAAACAGTTTCAGGACCATAATACCATCCTATTGTACCAAAACCTCTATCCCAACCAGGAATCCTGGTTAAAGAAGAGGTATTGAATTCATTAGTTCCAAAAGGACCTCCAAGGTCATCAGGTGTACTAAACATAATCTGCGAGGTGTTCACATCGGCAATTGGGGTTTCAAATCCGCAAGCCGGGAAAGCTGGAAACCATCGGAAATTTATAGCTTCTATTTCATGACAAGGAAGCTCTGTTGCAAAACCTTCTGTTACACTTATCATAAGCGCATCACCAATAAGCCAGTTCATTGGATATGCTGGGAATGGATAGCCTGAAGCAGCATCAAGGTTATTAGATGCATCAACACCAACTGGTTGTGTTACTTGAAAGAAATTTACATCATTTGTAACAATATCAAATATGGCATAACCATATCTTAATCCATAAACTGGATCAAGATTAAATGAGCTTGCAAATGGTCCCCACCAGCTTACATCGCCGCAATCTATACCTTCTACGTCATAGCGGGAAAAATAGATCATATCATCATAAACATGAACTGATTTGTTATCATATACTGTATAGTGAACCTTTAAGGAGCCTGGCTCATGTGTTCCACCTGTGTTTGCCACATTTATAATCGTGATTAACGTTGC
>JAFDIG010000320.1 GCA_019308145.1 Deltaproteobacteria bacterium
TTATAGATGGAAGAGCAATATTTACAGCAGAGCCCATAAAAGGAGGAAGAAAAGAAGCTAATGTAGTAACAATTAAAGCATATCTTTTGGTTTTGGTATCTTTAATGATTTTTTTCTCCGTCAATATTTTTAAAAGGTTTACTTGACTTAATTATTTATAGAAGCCTTTTATGGATAGGTTTTTAAACCTCTTATAGAATTGGTTTATATAATTATCACAAATTTCTTATTATTCAACTATTTTCTATTATAAAAATTTATTAACGGAAATATTTCTATTTTATCTCTTTAATTTTAGATAAAATTTTTGAAAGGATTATTTCAATACCTTTTTGTCATCAAAAAAAGAGGCATAAACATCCTAATTGCCATTTCTAAGGAGTTTATTTCCTTTATAAGCTCTTCTATCAGTTTATCTGAATAATATACAGCTATAAACTCCCTTTTATTTGTATTCCTTATAAGATTCTTTATTATAATTTTATGGTGAGTTATAAAACCCCATCATAAAATTTATAACGATTTTAACAGGTAGGATGCCTATTCTCCTTAGAGGGTGGGAAAGTATATTATCACGATTGGTAACATGATTTTAAAATAGCTTTCACACTACAGGCTACAGGGTTTGGATGCACATCCTTTTCTTTTTTATCAACGTTTTTTTAACACAAAATATTTTACATTACTCAAAAATTTTATCCTCCAAAAACCATATAAAAAGAATTTTCTAACAGGGAGATAAACCTCGTTTTTACTCTTTGTTTTTTCCCACATCAAAAAGATTATATTTGAAATATTCTAAATTAATAAGTATATTACCATAGAAAGGAGTTAACAGTGAAATATCCAGAGATAGCTATTTTAGAACAACATTTTGATAAAACAAGGATAGAAAATATCTATAATACTGTAATTGATGAACTTAAAAAGATAAGTATTGGAAATAGGGTAAAAAAGGGTGAAACAGTTGCAATCACTGCTGGTAGCAGGGGAATCGCAAATATTGTAGATATCTTAAAAGCTGTTGTAGATTTTTTTAAAGGGTTAGATGCATCTCCCTTTATATTTCCAGCGATGGGTTCTCATGGCGGAGCAACTGCTCATGGGCAAAGGGAATTACTTTCATTATATGGAATCACAGAAAAAACAATAGGTTGTCCAATAAAAGCTACTATGGAGGTAGCAGAAATTGGAAAAACAGAGGATGAGCTTCCAGTATTTTTAGATAGATTTGCTTTAGATGCTGACCATATTGTTGTAGTAAACAGGGTAAAACCTCATACAAAATTTGAAGCGGAAATTGAAAGCGGCCTTTTTAAGATGATGGCAATAGGGATGGGGAAACATAAAGGTGCTCAGCTTTATCACAGAGCAGCAGTGCAGTTTGGTATGGAGCATGTGATCATTACAGCTGGTAATATTGTGTTAAAAAAAGCTCCTGTTCTTTGTGGTGTTGCTATTGTAGAAAATGGGTATGATGAAACAGCTATCATTAAAACCATTTTACCAGATGAGTTTCATAATGAGGAGAAGATATTATTAAAGGAAGCAAAAAAAAGGATGGCTCACCTTCCATTTGATGATATTGATATATTGATAGTTGGTCAAATCGGCAAGAACATCTCTGGTACAGGTATGGATACTAATGTAACGGGTATAAATAGAGATATTTTAGGAACATTTTCTTCTAAACCAAAAGTAAAAAGAAGCATTGTCTTAGATCTTACAGATGAAAGTGAGGGTAATGCATTAGGGATTGGTCTTGCAGATTTTACTACTACTCGCGTTGTTAAAAAGATGGATAGAAAAAAGACCTATATAAACTGTCTTACAGGAATAAGCCCTGAAAAAGGCGCTATCCCTATCTATTTTGATACAGATAAAGAATGTGTCGATGCTGCTCTTGAAACAATTGGTATGATTCCATCTGATAAGGCAAAAATAATCTATATAAAAAATACCCTTTTTTTATCAAGGGTTGCTGTCTCAAGAATTTATGAAAAAGATATCATGAAAAGAGATGATTTGAAATTAGTTACTAATTGGTTTAAATTTCCTTTTGATAAAGATGAAAACCTTGCCATTAAACTTTAATATCAAATAATTAGGATCAACCCTCAACATTTAGGATAAAATTAAAAATATTAATTTTACATCAAATCGCTGATATTTTTTATTTTATCCTTTCTATATATTCCCCTGTTCTTGTATCAACCTTTATGATATCCCCTTCATTTATAAAAAGAGGAACTGAAACAACCGCACCCGAAGAGATGGTAGCAGGTTTTGAACCACCACTTGCAGTATCTCCTCTTACACCAGGTTCTGTTTGTACTACCTCTGCTTCTATAAAAAATGGTAGCTCAACACCAATAGGTTTTTGGTTATGCAATAGTATCTTGACATTTATATTTTCTACCAAAAAATCTTTGGAATCTCCTAATTGCTCTGGTGTAAGATAGAGCTGCTCATAGCTATTATTATCCATAAACACAAAATGTTCACCATCATTATAAAGATATTGAACCTCTTTTTCTTCAAGATCGGGTGTCTTAACCGCCTCCCCTGACCGAAATGTTCTATCTAATACATTCCCAGTTATAAGGCTTTTTAGTTTTGTTCTTACAAACGCACCGCCTTTCCCTGGCTTAACATGTTGAAAATCAACAATAACAAAAGGTTCTCCTTCAAGTTCAATTTTTAATCCTTTACGAAACTCTGATGTAGAAACTGTCATATTTAATCTCCT
>JAFDIG010000321.1 GCA_019308145.1 Deltaproteobacteria bacterium
TGTATCATTGTTTAAAAATAGGATATATTCGGTATCAACTTTAGATACCGCAAAATTATTTATTTCAGAAAAATTAAAAGGTTTATTATATTTAACAATCTTTATTTTTGAATTATTTTTAATCCTATGGTAATACTTAAGAGTTTTTTCTTCTTTGCTTTGGTTATCTATGATAAAAATTTCATAGTTTTTATAATTTGTTTTCTCCAAGATTGAATCAATACAGGTCTTTAAAGTACTCACTTTATCCTTTGTAGGAATTATAATTGATACTTTTGGATCTTCTACAATTTTGTACCTTACTCTATAAGAACTCAGAAGTAAACCATCTAATATCTCAGCTTCAATTTCTCTCCTACTTAAAGCATCTTTTAATGCCTTCCTTGCTGCCATAAAAGCATAAGGCTTGGCTGAAACCATTTTTGCTGCAGATCCAAGCACTGACCTCCAATGATACAAGATCTTTGGAATATGTGCTATTTTTTTCTCATCAATAAGTTCAGTAACTCTCAAAAATAGGTCATAATCTTGTGAGCCATCATAACCTTCTCTAAAACCTCCTACTTTTCCCACAAGTTCTTTTCTGATTATAGAAAGATGACATAAATAGTTTTGGGATAAAAACATATCTGGTGACCAATCGGGTTTGAAAAATGGGTCTTTTCTTTTTCCTTTCTCATCAATCTTATCCTCATCTGAGTAGATAAAATCCAAATGAGGTTTTTCATTCAACAATTTTACAACCTCATATAAAGCAAAAGGTGCAAGCTCATCATCATGGTCTAAGAATCCTATAAATTCACCAGTCGCTAAAGATAAAGCCTCATTTGAATTTCCAGCAATTCCTTTATTTTCTTTCAAAAACTTTACTTTAATCCTTGAATCTTTTTTAGCATATCTTTTTAAAATTCCTTTAACATATGGCTTAGTAGAGCCTCCATCTGCAATGCAGAGTTCCCAGTTATCATAAACTTGATTCAAAACAGATTCCATACATTTTCTAAGCCATTTCTTATCTGTATTCCATACTGGTATTATAATGCTTATTTTTGGTCTGTATTTAAAAGAAAAACTCTCTTTTTTATATTCTTCAAGTTTTTCTTTTTTAGGCTCATTTTTTAGTATCCAAATTTTATATGGCTCTTTTACCTTAAAAAACAGGACTTTCTTGGATAATGCTCTTTTAAATTTAAGCCAAAAACTTCTCCACCCTTCATTTATAATAATCCTAAGACTAAATAATCCAAGATCATAAACATGCCTTCTTCTGGTTCCCAAAGGCAATATCTTTTCTTTTAATCTTCGATATCTTGTTAGCAACCGCCATGCGATGCTGCTTTTTATACTTGATAATGTAGATTCCAGGTTTCTGATATGAGTATCTTTTAACTGTATGTGATTATTCAGGTCATTTACAATTCTATTTAGGTTTTTTATTTGATTATCTTTTCTTACGATGCTGTCTTTTATACTTGATAATGTAGATTCCAGGTTTCTGATATGAGTATCTTTCCTTATTGTGTCTTCTCCAATGCAATCAAATATCAGTGAGAAAAGATTCTGATATTTCAATAAATTAATGCTTTTATTGATTTTTAATTTATGTCTAAGAGATGGTAACTTTCCTTTTTCCCCAATAAGGTAGATTTTCCTGTAAGTTGGTTTTAAAAAATCACCCAATTCAACAAAATTCTCATTGTAGTATCTATAAACCTTATTTACTTTTTCTGAAGGAATCCCATATGCATAGGCATAGAATATAAAAGACTGTAACAAAAACCAATTTGAGATATTATTTGTCTCGCGACAACAAAATTCATAACCTTTTTTGGTCAAAAAAGCTTCTAATTCATCCTTTGAAGGTAGGCCATTTTCTATATGTTCTTTAAGCCACGGATGTGGCTTACCAGTAACCTTTAAGAAAAAATCATATACCCTTCTTTCTGCCTCCTCAACTTCTTTAGAGTAAAAAGGTGCTCCTAAAACAACAAAATTTTTACTTAACCTGAGCATTTCAGAAATTACCCTTAGTCTATCTCTTGGTGGAATGTGCTCATAAAGATCAGAAGAAATGACAATATCAAATGAACTGTTTCTTAAAGGTGCGTCCCTAATATCACCAACGATATAATTTTCCTCTTTTTCTTCACTATTCAGTATATCTAAAATATAATATTCATCTTCTTTTAAGAAATCTTTTAATTGTCCTCCTCTTCCGCCAACATCTAAGATTTTCAGTTTATCTTTATCTTTTATGGCTTTTACCAACTTAGTTATTAAAAAATTCCTTGTATAAAGATCGAAAGGCAGCTCTAGTTTATTCATATTCTCCTCCATTTCCCTGATATCCCTTTGTTACACTTGCAGGTATACCTTCCATTTGATATTAGCATATCATAATTTACGCATCTTTTTTATTAAACATAAATCTATCATACACAAAATAAAATAAGCTTTAAAGCCTTTCAAATTTGTTTTAAATTTGTTATTTTTAAGGTATGCAATTAAACACACGTATTGCTAGAAGGATTATAGAAACAGTAGGTGCTTATGGCACTCCTCCAGAATATGGTTTTCAATTTTTCACTGCTGGATTAGATGAGTATTTACGGTGTATTCATGAAGAATATCTAAAAACATATATTACAGAGGAAGGAGGCTCAGTAGTAAAAATTGTAATTGGTGCCTATGGAGGGGGAACAACCCATTTTCTCTATAGCATCCGGGAACTGGCTTGGCCGGAA
>JAFDIG010000322.1 GCA_019308145.1 Deltaproteobacteria bacterium
ATGAATAAAAAACCTGTTGTAATCAAATTTTTTGCACCAGTTATTGATGTTACAATCAATGCATTAATGAATGCTATTGATCAAAATATGAAGCAAGGAGTAAGGGAATTCATAATCCTTATTTCTTCGCCAGGTGGTTCGGTTTTTCACGGCTTAAGCGCCTATAATTATTTAAAAGGTATACCTGCTAAAATAACCACGCATAATTTTGGCAGCGCGGACTCGATAGGCATTGTTCTATATTGTGGCGGTTCAAAAAGGTTATCAGTACCACAGGCAAGATTTGTAC
Source organism: Deltaproteobacteria bacterium (assembly GCA_019308145.1). Classification (GTDB taxonomy): domain Bacteria; phylum Desulfobacterota; class JAFDIG01; order JAFDIG01; family JAFDIG01; genus JAFDIG01. Next base: position 290 of record JAFDIG010000322.1, read on the forward strand.
TTCACGGTGTTAGTACAAATTTTGATCAAAAGATCAGTTTAGAAGAAAAACAACTGGAAGAAAGATTAAAAGGATTAAAAATTGATATTGAAAATATTGCTAAGATCATTTCAGCAAATACAGGTAAAAAAGTGAAAGATGTGATAGATGCGATGATTGAAAGGACAACCTTAAATCCAGAGGAAGCACTATCTTGGGGACTTGTACATGAAATTAAATCTGATCTGTTTGAAGCTAACAGTGAATTAATCTCCATTCAATTTCAAAGATAATAGAAACAATGTTGTTAGCTAATTGGTTAAAAAAAGCTAAAAATTGTATGATTAATGACCAAATAAAAAAATATATTGTAAAATCGTTTGATAATATCCCCACAGAAATAAAAGGGTCATACTTACTTTTTCTTAATTGCCCATCTAAAACCAAAATCCAGGTAGGAAAGCTTGGAAATATACTTTTTTCCCCTGGCTATTATATATATGTTGGTTCTGCTATGGGTGGAATAAAAAAGAGGCTTAAAGCACATTTAAAAATAGAAAAAAGAGCACACTTCCATTTAGATTACCTCCTTCCTCATTTCTCCATCATTGGCTTTATAGCATTTGGAAATCAATTTAGAGAAGAATGCATCTTAGCAAGCAAAATCGCTTCTTTTGGAGAAGCTGTTAATGGTTTTGGTTCAACAGATTGTAAATGCATAAGCCATCTTTTTTTCTTTGGTAAAAAAAGAGATATATTAAATAGCCGGCCATGGATAAGCCTTTTAGATGCCACTTCGATTTTTGTGGCTTTGTAATCTTAATAAATTTTTAAATGATAAAACCACATATTAATTTTCAGTACTTCTTTACTAAAAAAAGTATTTAAATCCCCTCTCATGTAATCTTCTTTTTATCTTTCCATAGAAATTTTTTTCTTGCTTTGTCCTTATCTGTCATCCTTAAGATTTATATTTTGAAAAAATCTTTTTGGGAGAAAAAGATGAAAAAGGTTATTTGCTTTGTTTTAATGCTTTATCTCTTTTTTATAAATGTTTCCTTTGTTTATCCACAATTTTCAGAAAATGAAAAATACTTTATTAAAAATATTTTACCAAATCTATCTACTGCTTTTTGGAAAAATGCTAATTTTTTTGAAAATCTTAATCTAAAACTTTTTATGAGATCAGAAAGTTACAGGAATATGATTCAGGATGAAGCTATTTCTCTAAGAACAGAGGTAAATAAGATTTATGGAGATATTGATTCGATCTATTTTTGTGAGGATAATCAATTATTTATCAGCTTATTAGATCTACTAAAGGATAAATGTAATATGTATGTAAAAACCTTTAATCTAATCTTGAATTTTAACGATGATACTAACATAGTCTATTTTATGCAAGATCTGATAAAAATGTTAAAAAAGATAACAAAATTACAAAAAAAAGAGAATTTTCTGCTTAGACGATATAATAAAAATATTGAAGAAAGATTAAAATCAACAAGATGAACTTTTAATATCAAGGAGACTATAAAAAATGAATAAATTTATACCTTTTATTATAAGTATTGTTATCACCTTTATATGGTATCTCTTTGTAATATTTGTTCTTCCTTATGAAAGATTTGTGCAACTTTTTTGGGAAAGAGGGATCATAAATGTTGCTATCACCTATGTTGGAGTATTAGGAATAACTTTAGTTATTATAAATCTAAAGATGAACCAAAAAAAAATCAAAAAAGAGCTCCCAACAATCTTTAAACGGAAAATAAACTTTAAGTTTTTGCAATTATTAAATATCTACAAAAACAACATAACATCAAAAATAAATGAAGATTATAATTATCTTGCCTTCTTTTCTGCGCTCTCAATATCCTTAGGATTCTTAGGAACAGTTATAGGATTGGCAGGAGGTATAAGCAATCTCTCAGTTGTATTTAGCAAAACAAATGATTTAATCCATATTAAAGATAATATCTTTAAGTTGATTGCAAATTTAGGTGTGGCATTTGATTCAACACTCTTAGGACTTTGCTTTAGTATTACCATCTCATTGTTGATATCTTTTTCAAAGAAGTTTGAACTAAAAAGGATTGAAAAGATATTTGATAAGGTCATCTATAACTCTTTGCTAAACCAAGAGATAACATTTGAATCAGAGTCTACTTTACTAAATCTACCAGAAATAGATAATAAAGAGCTTAAAATATATATAGAAAATATGAACAAATTAGGCAAAGAGCTTTCAACCCTTGTTACTTCTCATAAGGAATTGGTTTCTCAATTTTCAGAGTATATAGATTTTTCATCAATTCAATCATTTTTTAATAAAATTATTTCTATTTTAAAATATATAGCTCTATCCTTTGATAAAATGCAAAAAAGAAAGACTTATAAGATCATTGAGGAGACAAAGGAATAATGTTTAGCCATATTGAAAGGCCATTTTTGGATCTAATATCAGG
>JAFDIG010000024.1 GCA_019308145.1 Deltaproteobacteria bacterium
AAATATTTTAAGTCTGGGAAGGTGCAGGGAGTAAGATGAAGCCAAGCCAGAAGACCTGCCTGATGCATTTTCGGTTTATCTTTCGGAGGGAAAGAGGAAACCGTAAAAAATGGTTCTGCCTTTTTTTACTGGTTTTATTAGCGTATCTTTGATAAAGCTCCCTCGGGGGCTTTTTTTATTTTAACTAGCCTCTAAAAGATAAACCCCATAATATCTATCAATTTGCATTTAAAATCTTGATATAAGAGATATAAAGAAGATTTTAATTTATCAAAGATAAATAAGTTGGAGAAAAATTGGCATGAGGTTTATTGGAATAGGAGTAGGTCCAGGTGATAGTTCCCTCTTAACATTAAAAGCAGTTGAGTGTTTAAAAAAAGTGGATGTATTACTCGCAGCTTCTTCTGAAAAAAGCGGGAAAAGCTATTCTCTTGAAATAGTGAAAAAATATTTAACTCCTAAAACAGAAGTAATTAAGGCATTTTTTACTATGTCTGATAATAAGAATGAAACAGTTAATGTTTATGATAGATATGCTGATTTGGTAAACGAACATGTAAATAGAGGAAAAGATGTAGGTTTCTTGTGTATAGGGGATCCCTTACTTTATGGAACATATGGTAGATTAATATCAATTATAAAATCAAAATATCCAGATATTATAATTGAGACAATCCCTGGTATTACCTCTTTTTCCGCTGCTTCTTCTAAGATGAATAGGGTTATAGCAATGGATGATGATTATCTTGCTGTGTTACCAGCATATAAATATGAAAATGTTATAAAAATTGGGAAACCTGATAGTCTAATATTAATGAAGGTTTATAAAGATAGGGAAAAGATAATCAATTTTCTTAAAAAATACGGATTTAATAGGGATATTCTTTATGCTGAGAATGTAGGTCTTGAAGATGAATATTTTTCAACATCGTTTGATAATGTGCTCTTAAGAAATGAGAAGTATTTATCACTTTTATTTGCTAAAAAGGAATTATTCATTGAATAAATTGTACCCGATGTTTTTAAAATTGAACGGTAAAATATGTGTGGTTATTGGTGGTGGTAATGTGGCGTATAGAAAAGTTGTTACTCTTATTGAAACAGGAGCCAATATTAAAGTTGTGAGCCCGGTATTTATTGAACCATTATTGCATTTTGGTAAAGCTGGTAAGATAGAACTCAGACAAAAGAAATACTCGGTTGATGACTTAAAGGGGGCTTTTATAGTATTTGTTGCTATTGGTTCAAAAGATATCGTTAAAAAGATTATTGAAGATGCACATGCAAGAGGGGCACTTTGCAATGTAGTTGACGATTAACATGTTTCAGATTTTTTTGTTCCATCAATATTTATGGATGGGGATTTGAAAATAGCTAATTCTACAAATGGAAGATACCCAGCAGCTGCATCCAAGATAAAGAGTGAAATTGCTAACTTTTATAGTAATGCCTCTGAAATTATAGATATACTTGGGAGATTTAGAGATAAGGTTATAAAAAAGATATCTGACCCGGATAAAAGAAAAAAAATACTCCTTGATATTGTGAAAGACATAGATTTTTATCACTTTGGAAAATCTCATAAAAATCAAATAGAAGAATTTAAGGATGAAATATCAAAATGGTTCTAATTCTAGTGGGTTTGAATCATAAAACGGCTACTATAGATCTCAGAGAAAAAATAGCTTTTAATAATGAAGATATAGAGAGAATTATTAAGAAAAGAAACAAAGATATAGTAAAAGAAGAGCTTATAATCTCAACCTGTAATAGAACAGAGTTCTATGGGTATGTCAAGAATATAAATAATTATTACAATTATCTTAACGAATTAATTAAAGATTATAAAGATGTGGATATAAAGATACCTGGAAATAATTTTTATATTTACAAGAATATTGATGTTGTAAAGCACCTTTTTGAGGTAGCATCAGGTATTGATTCAATGATAATTGGGGAAAATCAAATTCTTGGTCAGACAAAAGAGGCCTATACTGTATCAATTAAAGCTGGAGGTTGTAGTAAAGTATTTAATAAGCTTTTCCATAAAGCCTTTGAAGTGGGGAAAAAAGTTAGAACAGAAACTGAGATTTCTAAGGGAGGGGTTTCGATAAGTGGTGCTGCTGTGGAACTCCTGCATGATATTTTTGATAACTTAGAAAAACCAAGAATATTGCTGGTGGGACTTGGAGAAACGGGTACGTTAGTAGGTCAGGCTCTTATAAAAAAAGGTGTAAAAAAATTTTGGGTATCCAATAGGACGGCAAGTGTTTCCAGAAGACTTGCGAGTAGTATAGGTATTGAAAAAGATATAAAAATCATATCTTTTGGAGATGTTGTGAAGAGTTTTAAAAATTTTGATGTTGTAATAAGTAGTACAGGAGCTGATTCTTATATATTTGAGTGGGATAATATAAAGAAAGTTTTGAGTAAAATTAAAAGAGATATTACGCTGATTGATCTCTCCGTCCCGCGTTCTTTTGATCCGAAAATAGGAAAAATTAAAAATGTAAAATTGTACAGTATAGATGATCTAAAGGTGATAGGCCAGAAAAACCAAAATAAAAGAAAAGGAGAAATTATAAAAGCAAAAAAGATAATACATGAATATGTTGCAGATTTTGAATCGTGGTATGGATTTAAAACGGCTATTCCTATTATTGATGCACTTAAAGAAAAGATGGAAATATTGAGAAAAGAAGAGCTAGAGAAAAATAAAAGTCAGTTTGACGATGTGATTTTTGAAAAAATAGACAGACTCACCAGATCAATAATAAGGAAAATTCTTAAGGAGCCTCTTCTTAATTTAAAAATATTGAACTTTGAAAGTGAAGAAGGCTTGAAGAAATTGGAGTTAATAAAAGAGTTATTTTCGCTTAATAGAGATATAGTTGATGACTGAAATCAAAATTGGTTCAAGAAAAGGTAAACTTGCAATAGCTCAGGCTAGCTGGGTAAAGAAGAAAATAGAACGACTTTCAGAAAATATTAAATGTGAGATCGTTTATATAACAACCAGAGGTGATAGATTTTTGAGATCCCCACTTCATAAACTAGAAGGAACGGGCTTTTTTACAAAGGAAATTGAAAATATACTCCTAAATGGAGAAATTGATATAGCTGTTCACAGTATGAAAGATCTTCCAACTGAATTGAGGGAAGAGTTAGATATTGGAGCGATAACACAAAGAGAAGCGGCAAATGATGTACTTATATCATATGGACGTAAGTTAAATGAGCTTAAGCCAGGTGCAAAGATTGGGACTTCAAGCCCCAGAAGGAGAAGTCAACTTTTGTTATTAAAAAAAGATATAAGTGTTATGAATATGAGAGGAAATATTGATACAAGAGTAAAGGGTTTTGTAAGTAAAGGCTTTGATGGTATTGTTGTTGCGTATGCAGGGATAAAAAGAGCTGGATATCAAAATATGATTGCAGAGATTTTTCCAATTGATGTAATTATTCCTGCTGTAGGTCAGGGATCTTTAGCTCTTGAAATAAGGAAAGATGATGAATATTTATACAATATAGTATCTCGGTTGGATAATGAAAATGCAAGAATTACAATAACCGCGGAGAGAAGTTTTCTTAAGGCTTTTGGGGGAGGGTGTAAAACACCTATAGGTGCTTATGCATGGATAGAAAATAAAAGATTAAATATGATAGGAGGTGTATTCAGTATAGATGGCAATAAAAGTATTGTGGAAACGATATCTAATGACTCTTTAAATCCGGAAGATATTGGAAGAAAAATTGCTGATATAATTGTTAAAAGAGGGGGGCTTGATTTAATAAATCAGGAGTAATCTATCATTATGGAAGAGAACAAAAATGGGGTAGTGTATTTTATAGGAGCTGGACCAGGTGATCCCGGGTTACTTACAATAAAGGGTAAACGAGTTCTTGAAGAATGTGATGTGGTAATCTACGATAGACTTATTAATGAGAAAATACTTGATCTTGCTAATGATAGTGCAGAAAAGATATATGTTGGTAAAATACCAGGAAAGCATACTGTGACACAGGAAAAAATAAACAAGTTAATTGTTAAATATGCAAAAAAAGGTAAAGAGGTTGTAAGGCTTAAGGGTGGAGATCCATTTGTTTTTGGAAGAGGTGGTGAAGAAGCTCAGGTTTTAGCACGTGAAGGAATCACTTTTGAAATAATACCGGGTGTTACTTCATCTGTTGCTATTCCAGCTTATGCTGGGATACCTGTAACTCATAGAGATTATTCATATTCCTTTAGGGTTATAACCGGTCATAGAAAAAGAGATGGTAAAAATAGTAATTTGTTTAATGAAGCAGAATGGAATGTTTTATCTAGTGAAGAAACACTTATATTTCTCATGGGAGTACAAAATATAAAGACAATTGTGAATGAATTAATAAAATATGGTAAAGAAGCAGATACTCCGATTGCTGTTATACAAAAAGGTGCTACCCCGGAGCAAAGAGTTGTAATTGGTAAGCTAGGAAATATTTATGATAAAGTTATAAAAGAAAATATTGAATCACCTTCGGTGATTGTTATAGGAAATGTGGTTAATTTGAGAAAAGAGTTAAGGTGGTATGAAAATTTACCACTATTTTCAAGAAGAATAGTAATTACGAGATCAATGAACCAGGCTTCAATTTTAAGTGAAAAACTTTATAAATTTGGCGCTGACACAATTGAACTACCGGTTATAGAGATAGATTATGATAGCTGCAGGTTAAATATAAAAAAAGTAATAGAAGAAGATCCATGCAGATATGATTGGATTATTTTTACCAGTGTAAACGGAGTTAAGGCTTTTTTTAAGGAATACATGAGTGTCAAAGGAGATATAAGAGAATTAAAAGGAATAATGTTCGGGGCTATAGGAAAAGTTACCGCAAAAGAGATAGAAAAATATGGAATATTAGTTGATTATATACCACATAGATATGTCGCTGAAGAGTTTATAAAGGGTTTTATTTCAAGATATAAAGTTAAAGATAAAAATATTCTGTTAGTAAGGTCGGATAAAGCTCGCGATATCATTGAAAATGAGCTAACTAAGAACGGAGCAAATGTCGATTCCATAACAGGATATAAAAATGTTATACCAGATGGTCTTTTAAAGAAAATAAAAGATATTTTTAATAAAAAAGTTGATTGGTTAACATTTACAAGTTCATCAACAGTAGGAAATTTTTTTAATTATTATAAAAAATACATATCCAGAAGGGTTGATTTTAAAATTGCTTCTATTGGTCCTATTACAACAAAAAGGGTTTTAGATTTTGGTTTTGATGTAGATGTAGAAGCAGAAAAATATACAATAGATGGTTTGGTTAATTCTATTATAAGAGCAGAGGGGAGATAGATTTATGGGTTTCCCATATGTTAGAATGAGAAGGTTGCGTATGAAAGAGGGATTTAGAAGAATGATTAGGGAAACCAGATTGTCAAAAGATAACCTTGTCTATCCTGTATTTGTAAGGCCTGGTGAAAATATCAAGGTTGAAATTAAATCTATGCCGGGTTGTTATCAATTATCAATAGATAAAGCAGTTGATGAATGTAAGGATGTTTATGATTTGGGGATACCTGCAGTTATCCTGTTTGGTATTCCGGAATATAAAGACCCTTATGGTTCAGGAGCTTATGCAGATAATGGTATAATTCAGAGAACTATAGAGAGGATAAAGAGAAGCCTTCCAGATTTAGTACTAATTGCGGATGTTTGCCTATGTGAATATACAGATCACGGGCATTGTGGAATCATAAAGAATGGAATTGTTGATAATGATTCTACAATAGAAATCCTTGCCAGAGAGGCTTTGAGTTATGCAAAAGCAGGGGTGGATATGGTAGCCCCTTCAGATATGATGGATGGCCGAATTAAAAAAATAAGAGAAAAACTTGATTCAAAAGGATTTTCAACTGTTCCTATAATGGCATATTCTGCAAAATATTCTTCTTCTTTTTATGGACCTTTTAGAGAAGCTGCAGAGTCTGCTCCGTCTTTTGGTGATAGAAAGAGTTATCAAATGGATTTTTGTAACAGCAGAGAAGCAATACGAGAAATAGAGCTGGACATAGAGGAAGGAGCAGATATTGTTATGGTGAAACCTGCATTATGTTATTTAGATATTATTGCAAAAGTTAGAGAGAGATTTGATCTGCCAATTGCTGCCTATAATGTTAGTGGTGAGTATGCAATGGTTATGGCAGCTATAGAAAAGGGGTGGTTGGATAAAGATATGATTATTTATGAGATGTTAACAGCAATCAAAAGGGCAGGAGCAGATATAATAATAACATATTTTGCAAAGGACATAGTAAATATTTTAAATAATATAGATGGATAATGGCTCTATACAATTGACATTCAAGGGTGTTCTTATGAAAAAGAGTAGTAATTTGTATAATGAAGCATGCAAATATATTCCGGGTGGTGTTAATTCTCCTGTAAGAGCATTTAGATCGGTTGGTGGGAAGCCAGTCTTTATAGAGAGGGGAAAAGGATCAAAAATATGGGATATCGATGGTAATGAATATATAGATTTTGTCCTATCGTGGGGTCCTTTAATTTTAGGTCATGCTGAAGATCGAATTGTAAATGCTGTTAAAGAGATTGTAGAAAAGGGTAGCAGTTTTGGTGCACCAACTAAAGCGGAGGTTGATATTGCAAGATTAATAGTAGAGATGGTTCCGTCTATTGAGAAGGTTAGAATGGTAAATTCAGGAACTGAAGCTACAATGAGTGCAATCAGGTTAGCAAGAGCATATACCGGAAGAGATAAAATTGTAAAGTTTAATGGATGTTATCATGGCCATGGAGATAGTTTTCTTATTAAGACTGGATCTGGGTCGTTGACTTATTCTTTACCCTCAAGTCCTGGTGTTACAAAATGTGTAACTAAAAACACAATTATTGCTGAGTATAATGATTTAGAGAATATTAAGAAAATTTTTTTAGAAAACAAAGGTGAAATTAGCTCAGTTATAATAGAGCCAATAGCAGGTAATATGGGTTTAGTTTTACCAGAAATGGATTTTTTAACTGGATTAAGAGAGATAACAAAAGAAGAAGGCTCTCTTCTAATTTTTGATGAGGTTATTACAGGTTTTAGGGTTTCAAAAGGCGGAGCACAGGAGTATTTTGGAATAACACCGGATATAACTACGTTGGGAAAAATAATAGGAGGTGGTTTCCCTGTAGGTGCTTTCGGTGGAAGATCAGAAATAATGAATATACTAGCTCCGGATGGCCCTGTTTATCAGGCTGGAACTTTATCGGGAAATCCTGTGGCAATGATAGCTGGTTATCATACTCTTAAAATTTTAAAGGAAAATCCTGATATATATAATTATTTAGATAAACTAGGTGAAAAGCTTGAAGATGGAATATTGGATAATATTAAAATTTCTGGAGCAAAGGGAGTGCAATTTGAAAGGTTTGGTTCATTAAGTTGCTTATTTTTCAACAATAATAAAGTTAAAAATGCCATTGATGCATTGAATAGTAACACTAAAAGGTATTCTGTATACTTTAAAGAAATGATTAAAAGGGGTATATACATAGCGCCTTCTCAGTTTGAAGTTAGTTTTTTATCATCAGCACACGGTAGAGATGATATAGAAAATTTCATTAAAGCAAATTATAGCTCTTTGAAAACAGTTTTTGATTAAGGAAATCAGGTGAACAAATTCTTAATAGGGAACCCCGTGAAAATCGGGGACGGGCCCGCCGCTGTAATCGGGGACGAAAGCTGTAATTACACCACTATTCTGCACTAATGGAATGGGAAGGTACAGTTAGTAGGATGATCCGGAAGTCAGAAGACCTGCCTGATTTCTATAGAATTGGTTATTTCCGTCGAGGCATGGATTTAACATTTATAAATTCGAGGATTAAAAAGGGAAAATCCCCGAATCGAGGTTCATGCCTTGATTCGGATTTTTTTATATCTGGAGGTGAGAGAACATGAAAAATTTAGCAAAAGCATTATTTGTAACTGTATTAATCATTTTAGTATTATCTGGTGCTAAGGCTCAAGCAGATTATGTTTTAACAGACCTTGGTGGAAGAAGAATTATAATAACACATCCTTATAAAAGAATAATCTCATTATATGGAGCACACACCGAAAATTTATTTTCTCTTGGCTTAAGTGATAAAATTATTGGAGTTTCTAGAAATGAAGCATTTCCTCCTGAAGTTTTAAGAAAACCTGTTTTCAGCTATCATGATGACCCTGAAAAATTTATAGGGATGAGACCTGATTTAGTACTCATTCGACCCATGATAGACAGGGGATATAAGCCTTTTGTAAAAAAATTAGAGGTTGCAGGTATAACCATTGTATCATTACAGCCTAAATCGGTAACGGAAATGTATAATTACTGGAGGGATCTTGGAAGATTAACGGGTAGAGAAAAACAGGCTGAAGAGATGATAAAGGAATTTAATAGGCGAATTAATGAGATAAAAAAAATTGTTGCTACTATCCCAAAAGAGAAAAGAAAAAAGGTATATTTTGAAGCAATTCACAGAAGAATGAAGACCTTTTCGCCAAAGTCAATTGCAATATTAGCTCTTGAAACGGCTGGAGGTATAAATGTTGCCAGAGATGCAGTTGCAGTAAAAGGGACAAATATAGCATTTTATGGCAAAGAAAAGATACTCTCTCATGCTGCAGAAATTGATGTTTATCTTGCTCAAAGAGGAGCAATGAACCATATAACTATAGCAAAAATAAAACAGGAGGCAGGTTATGGAATAATCAAGGCAGTTAGAAACAATCAGATATATATAATAGATGAAAAAATTGTTTCTCGTCCTACATTAAGGCTTGCGGATGGGATTTATGAGATAGGGAGAATTTTATACCCGGAAAAATTTAACGATGTAACAAACTTACTGAATATTAAAAAGTTGAACCATGCTCAATATGCTGAAATGTTTGTTAAGCTTTTTAATATTCCTATTAAAACACCTGATTATTACCATGATATTAAAAAGCGCTCTGGTAGAGTACATAAATATGGTGATTTTAGAGATATTTCTTACAGAGGAAATGTTTACAAGTTTGCTGAAACGATGGCCTACCGTGGATTACTCTATAACCCAGATAAATATCATTTTTATCCTAAACGATATATAACGAGGAAAGAAGTAGCTTACTCCTTCTTTGTAATTAAAGACCTTCCGGAAGTCAAAGACTTCAAAATAAAGGATGTTCCTGAAACTTATTCTGTATATGAACAGATAAAAACTGTGGTTGGGTTAGGAATAATGAAGCTTGATAGAAATGGATTGTTTAATCCTGATGGGAATGTTTCAGGAAGAGAACTTTTTGAAATGGTTAAAAAAGTGAAAAAATTAATGCTCGACTGAAAGATTGCAAAAAATTTTTTTAAAAATATTTAAACCTTAAGGTTAAGAGAAAGGAGGTGATGAAAAGCAGTTTTTATGAAAAGAATAATTTTTAAAATAAAAATTTATAGGAGGTTAAAAAATGAAAAGAACAAAACTTAGCTTTTTTGTTGTTTTAATAGTTTTTTCAATGATTTTCTATGGAATCTTTTTTATGAAAGAGGCTAACGCGATGATGGGACAGGAAAATAAAAAAGCCATCGTTATTGCAGCTTTTGGTACTTCTTATCCTTCTGCTTTAAAGGCGATTACAAATATAAAAAAACAGGTCGAGGAAAAATTCCCAGGAATTAACGTGAAAGTTGCATTCACTTCGAACATAATAAGAAATATTTGGCATGGCAGACAGAAGGATAAAACTTTTTTAAATCAGTATAAATGGATACCTAAAGAGATATTATATGTTAAAGGGCCTCTTGCAACTATAGCCGATCTTCAGGATGAAGGATATAGAACGATAATTGTTCAACCAGCCCATATTTATGCGGGGGAAGAGTATACAGATCTGAACTCATACATTAATGGCTTAAATATGATTAAAACTATAAAGGAAAAATATATGCCTTTTGTAAAATTGGTTATTGGAAGACCAGCTCTTGGAGTTCCGGGTCCAATACATGATTATCATGAAGATCTTGAAGCAGCAGCCAGAGCAGTATCTAATGATGTTGCTTATGCAAAAAAGAATAGAGCTGCACTCGTTTATATGGGCCATGGGAATGAATATTATTCAACTGGTATCTATATTGAGTTTCAAGAAACAATGCGGAAAATGTATCATGGTGTTAATATATACGTGGGCACTGTTGAGGGATTTCCGTCGCTTGATGATGTACTAACAAGCTTGAAAAAGGATAAAGTCAAGAAGGTTGTTTTAAAGCCATTTATGGTTGTTGCAGGAGATCATGCTCATAATGATATGGCGGGAAGTGGGGATGATTCATGGAAAAATACTTTTAAAAGAGCTGGCATAAGAGTTATTCCTGTTATAAAAGGTCTTGGAGAAAATTATAAATGGAATGAGATATATATAGAACATATCAAAGATGCTGCAAAGGATAACGGGATAAAGCTTTAAAATGCCAATGGCTAGAAAAAACCGGGCTTCCTCATATTGGGGAGGCCCGACATTTTTAATACTTTTTTTAGTTTTAATCGTTTCACTAATAATATCAACAGGTAAAGGTTACATAAAAATATCCCCGAGTACCGTAGTAGATATTCTATACAGAGGTATAATCGGTGAATTACCTGATAAGGGTACTAATCTGGAAATTAATTATTATGTTATTTGGCAGGTAAGACTACCGAGAATACTCACAGCAATGGTTGTTGGTGGAAGTCTTTCAATGGCAGGTGTGATATTTCAAGCCATACTTGTTAATCCACTTGCAGATCCATATACTCTTGGAGTCTCAGCTGGGGCAGCTTTCGGAGCATCAATAGCTTTATTATTAAATATTCCTTTCCTTGGAATATATTCTGTTTCAATATTTGCGTTTTTTGGTGCTCTTTTAACTCTTGTAGCAGTGATTTTTTTATCTTCTAATAGTGGTGATATATCATCAAATAACTTAATCCTTTCCGGCATAATAGTTTCTGCCATTCTTGCTGCATGCATAAGTTTTATTAAATATATTGCTGATGAGAGAGTTTCTGTAATAATCTTCTGGTTAATGGGAAGTTTTAATTCAAAAACATGGATTGAGTTTTTTGTTGTTTCTATTTCTACATTTATAGGTTTTTTAATAAGTTTTTATTTTTCAAGAGATATTAATTTAATGACTCTTGGAGATAGGTCTGCCTCAGCACTTGGTATACGTCCATCAAGATTAAGAATAATTCTTCTTATTACTGCATCTATGATAACAGCAGTATCCGTATCGGTATCTGGAATTATTGGGTTTGTTGGATTGGTAGTACCACACCTTATGAGATTTATTATAGGTCCTGATAACAGAAAATTATTACCGGTCTCCACCCTAGCTGGAGCTGTAATTTTACTCTGGGCGGATACAATTACAAGAGCTTTCCTACCAAGAGAGATTCCTATAGGTGTTTTGACAGCTCTTATAGGAGGACCTTTTTTCTGTTTTATATTTAAAAGGAGAAAGAATATAGGGTTTTATGGATAAAGTGATATTAGCTTTAAATAAGCTTACTTTTAATTATGGGAATAACAGAGTTTTAAATAATATATCCCTCGATTTTGAAAAAGGTAAATTTTATGGGGTTCTTGGCCCTAATGGTTGTGGGAAAACTACGTTGCTTGATATTATAATTAAATACAAAGTACCAGTTTCGGGGAATATTAAGATAAAGAATAAATATATTAAAGAATATTCTAATGAGGAAATTGCAAAGACAGTGTCTATAGTCCCTCAGGATTTTTATATCAATTTTCCTTTTACTGTTGAAAATATAATATGGATGGGAAGATATCCATATATCCCGAGATTTTCTTCCCCCGGTGAGGAAAATAAAGAAATTGTTGATAGGGTCATTGAAGATTTAGAATTGTGTGATTTGAGAAATAAATTAATTACAAAGTTAAGCGGTGGTGAAAAACAGAGAGTTGTATTTGCAAGAGCGATTGCTCAGAATACTCCTATACTTCTTATAGATGAAGGAACTTCAAATATGGATATAAGACATAGTATTTACATATTGAATTATGTAAAAAACCTTGTAAAAAATTATGGGAAAACAATCATTGCTGTTTTTCATAATTTAAATCTCGCATCTTTATACTGTGATAACCTTGTGTTTATTAAAAATGGGCATATCATTGCTTCTGGAAAAACGGAAAAAGTATTTTGCAAGGAAATAATAGAAGATACCTTTGATGTAAAATGTCATATATATGGAGAAAGTAGTACAGGTAAAAAACAGATGATATGGAATATACAATGATTTTTTAAATACGAGATTCACGGTTGACCTATTATAGTAATGATACTCCAAGTACGTGCTTAATAGAGAATTCCAAAGTCAATTTATCTTTTTCAGTATTCTGTCAATCCATGTATCAGCTTCCCTTTTATAGTAAGGAAAGTCTTTGCAAAGTATAAAATATTTAAGAGCCTTTTTATAATTCTTGATGTAGAAATAGCTCTGTCCGAGATAAAAGTATATTTTTGATTTTTGTCTTCCTGTGGTCGGGTAGGCTCTTAATATCCAATTCAGCTCCTGAATTGTTCTTCTGTACCTTCCTCTTAAAAAGTATAGGGATATTGTCCTGTTTATGATTGTTGATGTTTTAATTTTGTTTTTTGATGGTACTTTTTTTATCTTTTTTATTTTTTCAGGAGGTGTCTTTTTAATCTTTTTTTCTTCTTTCGGAGGAAGTTTTTTAACCTGAACCTTTGGTTGAAGTATTTTTTTTAATTTAAATGGTTGAATCGTTAAGTTATAACTAGGTGATAATTTTTCATTTTTAACTCCCAACCTATTCTGGACTGTAACGACAAAAAAGTAATCTAAACCCCTCTGTATTTTTATGCTGAAATTATTTGTTGGGCCGACAATTATTTGGTTTGGTTTTAATTTTTCAAGTTTGTTAATTTTTTTATTACTAATAAATAAAAAGTACTTCCAGTTTTTATACACGGGATTTATATAGATAGATATTTTATCATCTTTCTGATTTATTATTTTAGTAATTTTTACTATTTCTGGAGCGGGTGAGAAGTCTACAGGATAGATAAGGGTATTTTGAAGTGGAATGAGTTTTTTAAAATCGTGGCCATTTTTTGTTGCTATAACAGCATAGTAATAGTTACCATCCTTCTCTGGTATATCCTTAAAGGGTATATCTGATGATTTAATTATTTTTATTAAATTTTTGTCAGTCAGGTCGACAGTTTTTAGTATTGCAGAGGTTGATCTGTATATTTTGTAATTATATGATTGGTCTTTTAGTGGGTCGAAGTTTATTAGGATATAACCATTTTGATATTTTACTGTTAAAAGGGAAGAAAATGGAATATTCTTATTTTCCTGGGGATAAGCGTTTATATAAATTAGGAGCATCAGGCATAATGTTATGCCAATAATTACTTTTATCATCAATAATATTCTCGTTTTTAGAATAGTAACATATCCTTAATTAATAATCGTCATTTGAATAATAAGGTTAAGATATCTTTGAATGGGATTATTATATAGGGTTATTATGGATGAACAATCGTAAAAAATCATATGTTAAAAAATAAAAAAGCCGGGAAAAAATATCCCGGCCTGAAATTTGTGTTTTTTGAATGGGCTAATTTTTATTTTATAGCCTTTTTAATTTCTTCTATTTTGTCAGTTTTTTCCCAGGTAAAATCATCTCTCCCAAAGTGACCATAGGCAGCAGTTTTTTTATAGATTGGTTTTCTAAGATCCAACATATCAATAATTCCTGCGGGAGTGAGGTCAAATACCTTCTTCACAGCTCTTACTATGGCTTCATCATCGACCTGGCCTGTGCCGTAGGTATTTACCATAATGGAAACCGGTTCAGCTACTCCTATAGCATAGGCAAAC
>JAFDIG010000323.1 GCA_019308145.1 Deltaproteobacteria bacterium
GCAAAACATATTTTTATTATTGGTCTTAGAAGTGCATATGCTCTATCCATTTTTTTAGGCACAACATTACGTTATATAAAGAAAGATGTAAGGGTTTTAAAGCCTGACCATGGAGAATTTTGGGATCTTGTGACTGAATGGAAAAAAAACGATCTTGTTATTGGAATAAGTTTTCCAAGATACACAAAAATTACTGTTGAGGCATTAAAATATGCCAAAGAAAAAGGGATAAAAACTATAGGTATCACTGATCACCATTTATCCCCTTTAGCCCAATATTGTGATTATGTTTTAACAGCAAAATGTAATATTGACTCCTATATTGAATCGTTTAGTGCTGCTTTAAGCTTAATAAATGCAATAGTAACAGCGGTAAGTATTCAAAATACAGATAATACTTTAAAATCATTAAAAAGATTTGAAAGCATATGGAACGAAAAAGATGTTTATATTAAACCAAAAAGATAAAGGAGAAAAGAATGGAAAATGTTTTAAATAGGATATTTCACCCAAAATCAATTGCTGTGATAGGAGCATCAGAGGTGCCAGGGAAAGCAGCTGAAAGAAGAACAAGGAGTTTAATTGAAGGGGGATATAAAGGCAAGATATTTCTTATAAACCCTAAAAGAGAAAAACTTTTTAACAGAAAAGCATATCCATCCATTCTTGATATAAATGATGAAGTTGATTTAGTAATGGTTGTTATTCCCCCTAAATTCATATCTCAAGCAGTTAAAGATAGTGTAAAAATGGGAGCAAAAGGGATTGTAATTATTACCGCTGGTTTAGGGGAAACAGGTGAAGAGGGTAAAAAGATAGAGGCAGAGATATTGGAAATCGCTAATAAAAAAGGGGCAAGAATTATTGGTCCAAATTGTTCAGGAATGTTTTCTGCTTCTGCTAATATGAATCTTTTAGGTGTTCCCCCAATAAAGAAAGGTCCTTTATCTATTATTGCACAAAGTGGAAATATAATAGATTCCTTAACTCATTATGCTAACTTAAGAGGATTAGGATTTAGTAATATTATTTCAGCAGGCAATGCCATTGGAGTTAAATTTCATGAATATTTTGAATATTTAAACCAGGATAAAGATACAAAGGTAATATTGACTTATATGGAAGGGATAAAAGAAGGGGATAAACTTGTTGAGGTAGCAAGGGAAGTATCGAAAAATAAACCCATAGTAGCTTTAAAGGTTGGGAGAAGTAAGGCTGGTGCAAGGGCTGCTGCATCTCATACAGGATCTTTAGCAGGTGATGATGCTATAGTAGATGCTGCTTTTAGGCAGGCTGGGATATTAAGGGTTTTTAATGTTGATGAGATGTTTGATATAGCTACATGTTTTTCAGGTCTTCCTCTTCCTAAAGGGAAGAGGGTCGCTATTCTCTCGGAAGGGGGAGGAGATAATTCTGTTGCTGCTGATAATGCAGAAAAATATGGCCTTGATGTTCCAATTATTCCGGAATCTACCCAGGAAAAAATAAAACCTTATCTATTAAAAGGGATGCCAGCAAGCAACCCTATTGATTATGGTGGAACAGCAGAAGAAAATCCTGACATGATAAATAAGGTTGCAAATGTCTTAATGGAAGAGGATCTTATTGATTCAATATATATAACCGGTTTTTTTGGAGGTTTTAAAGAGATTATTGCCTCGCATGTCGGAGAGTTAGAGGAAAAGACATCAAATGAATTAGCAAGGTTAGTGCATGAATATAAAAAACCGATAGTAGTTCATACCTCATTTGCTAATGAACCTATACATTCTTTAGAGATATTAAAAGAAAATGGTATTTTTGTTACTCCATCTTCAGATCGGGCTGCTTTTGCTTTATCTTATATGTCAAAATTTTCCCTAAATAAAGATAAGCTAAAAAAATCTTCTCTTTTAAAGAAAGACGGTAATGCTCCTGATAAAGCAAAAGAGTTGATTAATAAGGTAAAAGGGGCAAAAAGGGCTAATTTTTTAGAAACCGAAGCAAGAGAGCTTTTAGAATTTTACAATATTAAATTACCAAAGGCAGTTTTGGTAAGAACTCAAGATGAAGCAGTAAAGGCAGTGCAAGAGATAGGAGAGCCTACTGCGTTTAAGATTGTATCACCTGAGATAGTTCATAAATCTGATGTAGGGGGGGTTTTATTAAATATTAAAAGTGAGAATGAGGCAAGAGATGCCTTTGATTTGATTATAGAGAATGCACAAAAGGTCTCCCCTGCTTCGAGGATTTTAGGAATACTTGTCTCTCCAATGGCAAGAAAAGGACAGGAATGTATAATAGGGATGGTGAGGAATCCACAATTTGGGCCAGTTGTTATGTTTGGAATCGGTGGAATCTTTGTAGAGGTTTTTAAAGATGTTTCATGTAGGGTGATCCCACCAACTGATATTGATGTTGATGAGATGGTAAAAGAGATAAAAGGATATCCTCTATTAACTGGTATAAGAGGAGAAGCTGCTAAAGATATAGACGCATTAAAAGATATAATCATAAAGATCTCCAAAATGGCGATAGAAAATCCAGAGATAAAAGAGATAGATTTAAACCCTGTTATTGTTCATGAGAAAGGTGCATCAATTGTTGATGCAAGAATAATAATTTAATAAAGGAGTAAAAGATGCTGTTTGAGTGTATAATTTATGAAAAAGAGGATGGCATAGCAATTATTAAATTAAATAGACCTAAGGTTTTAAATGCCATGAATAAGCAACTCTGGCTTGATTTAAGAGAG
>JAFDIG010000025.1 GCA_019308145.1 Deltaproteobacteria bacterium
TCCTTTAAATCTTTCTGCCTGAACCTTTCTTGCTATATCTACTCTCTTCTTTATCTTTTCTGAGGTTTCGCCACCCATCTTATCAGAAAGTTCTCTATATCTAACAGCAGGAACCTCTATATGAATATCTATTCTATCAAGAAGTGGGCCTGACACCCTTGAGCGATATCTCTGAATTTGAGATGGGGTGCACCTGCATACATGAGAAGGGTCTGTAAAATAGCCACAGGGACAGGGATTCATCGCGGCAACAAGCATGAAACGTGCTGGATAACTTATAGAGACAACTGCTCTTGATATGGTGACGCTGCCATCTTCCAGGGGTTGGCGCATCACCTCAAGGACATTTTTCTTGAATTCAGGAAGTTCATCTAAAAAAAGTACTCCGTTGTGAGCTAAACTCACCTCCCCTGGCTTTGGTATTTGTCCACCTCCAATGAGTCCAGCATCAGAAATGGTATGATGAGGAGATCTAAATGGCCTTATTGTTACAAGACTTTTATCTGATGAAAGAAGCCCTGCAACTGAATGTATCTTTGTTGTTTCAATTGCTTCCTCAAAAGTCATATCAGGTAAAATAGTTGGAATCCTTTTAGCAAGCATTGTCTTTCCAGAACCAGGGGGACCTATCATCAAAACATTATGTCCACCTGCTGCTGCCACTTCTAAAGCCCTTTTTGCATGCTCTTGTCCTTTCACATCATGAAAATCAACCAAGGTCTCTTTTGAGATGTCAAATATAGATACAAGATCAACCTTAAAAGGAGGAATTGATATGTCATCATTTAAAAAGGCAACTATTTGACTAATATCAGAAACAGGATAAACATTAATCCCATCAACAACTGCTGCCTCTTTCTTGTTTTCATCAGGCACGATAATCCCGTCAAAGCCCATCTTTTTTGCAGCAACAGTTAATGGCAAAACACCTCTTATCTGTTTTACTCTTCCATCTAAAGAAAGCTCCCCTAAAATCATATACTTATGAATAAGATCTGGTTTTATCACACCAGTTACTACCAGAATTCCAACAGCAATGGGAAGATCAAAACCAGCTCCCTCTTTTTTTATATCAGCAGGAGCTAAATTGACTGTAATCCTTCTTGCTGGAAATTCATATCCAGAATTCTTTATAGCAGCCCTAACCCTTTCTTTACTCTCCTTTACAGCACCTTCTGCAAGGCCGACCGTATTAAAACGGGGTAGCCCAAAGGCTGTGTCAACCTCAACCTCAACAAGATAGCCATCAACCCCCAAAACCGCACCTGAAAATACCTTTGATACCATATATCCTCACAAATTCATCCTTAATAAAAAATCGTTTATACGCTTCCTTATTTCGTCCTCATAGCCTAAAAAGAAATGGTCAGATCCTTTTATAATATGGAATTCCTTCTTGCCAGGTGTTGAGTTTATTATTCCAGATAATAGGTCAATAGAACAGACAAAATCATTATCTCCAGCTATAAAAAGCTTTGGTTTGTCTGATGTTAAAAGAAAGCCAAAATCATTCATATTAACAGGAGGAGCAACAAGGATAATTGTATTAATCCTATCATCTTTAACTGCTACATCAGAGCCAATATATGCTCCAAAGGAATAACCAGCAATTAAAAAGGGCTTATAGCTTAACCTTTCTAAAAAAGATATACAAGCCTCAACATCCTTTTTTTCTCCTTCACCTTTATCATATCTTCCCGTGCTCTTCCCTACTCCTCTAAAGTTAAACCTTAATGTAGTATATCCATAATTAAAAAGAGCTGTATGAATAGCCTTAACTACATTATTATACATGGTTCCGCCAAACTCAGGATGAGGATGACAGATAACAGCTGCTTCTTTTCTATTTGATTCAGAAAGAATCGCCTCAAGAGTTATATCATTATTTGATATAAAAACTGCTTTTTCCATCTATTTACCTAAAATAGATTTTACAATGCCATATCTTAACCCTTTAACAGTGACAAGGATTTCTTTTATTCCTATCCACTCCATTATTGCAAGAAAAATCAATGCTCCAGCAATAATAATATCCTCCCGACCAGGGAAAAGGCCTGGTAACCTACTCCGTTGAACCAAATTTAATGATGAAAGATGAATAATTTGTTCATTGATTTCATCTTTTGTTAATATTTTATGATCTATCATATAAGGATTAAATGTGGCAAGTTTTTGTTTTATTGATGCTAATGTTGTTATGGTGCCACCGATACCTATGAGATCTGCTACAGAAGGGGCTGATATTTTATTTAATTCTTTTTCTATATATTTTTTAATTTTACTTATCTCATCATTTTTTGGAGGGTCATTTTTGATAAAGAGGTTTGTAAGAGTTACTGCTCCGATTGGTATACTTTTTATAAAAGGAGGGCTTTTTTTTGATACAAGTTCAGTAGATCCACCCCCAACATCAACAACCATAATATTAGAAAGATTTTTATATGGAAAATCAAAAACTGCTCCATCAAAGGAATAGATTGCCTCTTCTTGTTCAGATAGTACCTTAACATCAATGCCTATCTTTTTACATTTATAAAGAAATTCATCCCTATTTTTTGCTTTTCTTAAAACATAAGTTGAAACAGTTTGAATATGAGAGACACCATAATTTAAACAAATAGAGAGGTACTCCTTTAATGAGAGAATTGTTCTTTCTTGAGCAGTAATGGAAAGTTTATTTGTTTCAGAAAGGTTCTCCCCCAGTCTTGGAACTCGTTCAATATCTAAAAGAACATTTAATCTGTTTTTATTATTCTTTTGAGCAACAAGGAGCAAAACAGAATTTGTGCCAATATCTATAGCAGCTACTGGGGGATCTTTATCTTTTCTGGTCAGCAATAAATCTTGCGATCGATCGGTCATAACTTTTTTCTGCCTCAGGTGAAAAATAACATGCAGGCAGCTCATTTAAACTTCTATGATATGCTATACATTCGCAACATTTCCCCTTTTTATCACAATAAGGATATGTGCAGGGACAATTCTTTAAATTTTGTTCAATACTGCATTCCATCTATTATCCCCCTATTTATACTCTTCTCCTTTTAGTTCTTCAATATAATGTTGCGCTGCTACAGCAGCTGTTGCACCTTCACCACAAGCAGTAACAACCTGTTTAAGCATTTTTTTTCTTACATCACCACAAGCGAAAACACCTTTTACTGAGGCTTCCATCCTTTCATTGGTTATTATATATCCAGCCTCATCCATCTCAATTTGACCTTTTAAAAAAGATGTAGAAGGATAATTCCCAACAAAGACAAAAACACCTTCAACTTCCAAAATTTCTTCCTCTTCTGTATTTAAATTTCTTAATCGTAGAGCTTTTACAAATTCATCTCCTATTATTTCTGTAACAATAGTGGAAAAACGAAAATCTATTTTAGGATTAGCAAATGCCCTATCCTGAATTATCTTTGCTGCTCTTAATCTATCCCTTCTATGAATAATAATTACCTTTTTACCAAAACGTGTAAGGTAGTTTGCCTCATCCACAGCAGAATCTCCACCACCTATAACAGCAATGGTTCTATCTTTAAAAAAAGGACCATCACAGGTTGCACAATAGGATACACCTTTTCCTGTAAGTTTTTCTTCTCCTGGAACATTTAACTTTGCCCATTCAGTTCCTGTTGCAATAATTAGAGCCGATGCATTTATCTCCTCATTTGAAGTTTTTATTTTTTTTATATCACCTTTTAGGTCAACTGAGATCACTTCATGTAAGATTTTAAACTTGGTGCCAAACTTCTCTGCTTGAACCCTCATCCTTTCAGAAAGCTCCCTACCAGAGATACCATCAGGAAATCCAGGATAATTTTCTATCATATCTGTAATTGCGGCATTACCACCTGGAACCGCCTTTTCTAAAACAATCGAGTTCAACTTTGCCCTACCTAAATAAATTGCAGCTGTTAGCCCAGCTGGCCCACCCCCAATAATCGCAACATCATAACTCTCTTCTTTCATTTTTTCTTCTCCATGTATTGTTTGAAATTCATCTTTTCATAATATCTCCCTCTAATATATTCTAAAATGTTTAGGAAAACATCAGCTTTTACAAACCCTGGGAGAACTCCTATTGGCTCACCATTTGATTTTAAAAACCATACGTTTGGGTACCCAGTAATTCTATATTTACTCGTAACATCCTTTTCTTTATCAGCATTTACCCTAATAGCAATAAAGCTTTCTTTTATTAGCTTGCTTACCTTACTATCAGAAAAGGTTTGCTGCTCCATCAATTTACAATAGTGGCACCAATCTGTATAAAAATCAATAAAGATTGGCTTATCCTCTTTTTTTGCTTTTGCAAGTCCTTCATTATATTTTAACCATTTTACTTTCCCCTCTTCTTTAGCTTTCGCCATTGAATTTATTGAAAAGGTGATGGAAAGAACCATTACAATGAATAAAAATAATAGGAGTTTGATTAAATTTTTTTTCTTCATGATATTCCTCTTTACAAGTTTAACAAAAAAGTAACTTATTTAAAAATTAAAAAGGGATCATACAACTAAATAAAATTTAGCTTGCAAGACCCCTTTTTCAAAAAACTACTATTTTTAAGTTACCATATTTTTAAATATAATAATGTACCTCAATTTAAAAATTTTTAGAAGGGGGTTTTTTACTGAAGTGCCTTTTTTATCAACTCTTCAAGAGGCTCCTTCCCTCTAAACCCTATAATTTTGCCTACAACTTCTCCATCTTTAAAAACCATCAATGTTGGGATACTCATAATTTGAAACATTTGAGCAACCATGGGATTCTCATCTACATTTATCTTTGTCATCTTTACCTGCCCCTTATATTTATCAGCAAGTTCTTCGACAACAGGTGCAACCATTAAACAAGGTCCACACCATGGAGCCCAAAAATCTACCAAGGTTGGAATATCTGATTTTATAACCTCTTGTTCAAAATTTTCATCTTTTATATGCTTTACCTTTTCTTCGCTCATTTTTTAACTCCTCTCTTATATTTTTCTATATTGTAAGATTTTCAATTTTAGCTATGATTTTCTAATAGCTATTTTTTCTTTAATTTTTTCTTTTTTGACCGATCCACGGCACATGATAGATCTGAACCTCACCCTTTTATCCCAAGCTTAGGGAATAGGAAAAAATTCAATCCTAAATATACACCAACAGCGACCAGCCAGAAGAGCCAATTATCCATCTTATTTTCTCCTTTTAGTTTTCTTCTTTCAATGCTTTAAGTATTCCTTTTACCCTTTTGTCAGCAACAGAATAAAGAACCAAAGAGCCCTTCCGATGCGCATTTAAAACTCCTCTATCCTTTAAAATACCCAGATGCTGTGAAACCTTTGCCTGTGGCAGATTGAGGCAACTCCATATATTTTTAACGCAAATATCAGAAGAAAGCAATAACTCTACAATCCTAAGCCTAATAGGATGACCTAATACCTTTAAAAATGTTGCTTCTTTGTTATAATCCATCTTTTCCCTGCAGGTTATTCTTTTATTTGAATATATGAATTACTTAATTAATTGTCAAGGTTTTT
This sequence comes from Deltaproteobacteria bacterium, assembly GCA_019308145.1. GTDB lineage: Bacteria > Desulfobacterota > JAFDIG01 > JAFDIG01 > JAFDIG01 > JAFDIG01. The sequence goes on from JAFDIG010000025.1 coordinate 5,528, forward strand.
TTAATTTTTTTAAAAAAATAATTTGCCCGCACCGAGAAAAAGTAATTACCTTCAAGTTGATCTCGTCAAACAAAAAAATAAAAGGAAATTTCCTTATTTGATACAGCGTTTCTATATTTAATTTATAAATCATTATTTGTCTACAAAAAAGAGAAGAAGTTTTTTATTTTTAAAAAAATAATAGTTGAAGTGAAAAAGCCTAATATAATCGTCAAATATAAATCTTCATTTTTTAACTACTAATAGTGGATAAAAATTCTATTGACAATATCCCTTTAGTTTATTATAAAAATAAAAGTATGACTTTAAAACGTTATTATCATCCAAAAAGCATAAATGAAGCCCTTCATATCCTTGAAAAAGAAAAAGGAAAGGCTCAAGTTATTGCAGGTGGAACAGATCTAATTATTGACCTAAAAAACAAGAAAGTAAATATAGATGCTTTGGTGGATATCACTAGAATAGAGGGGCTAAGCTCTATTGAACTTAAAGATGATTTTATCTATATAGGAGCACTGGTTACCCATTCTGAAATAGCAAAATCAACCTTAATCAAAAAAAATGCAAAGGTTCTTGCTTTAGCTACTCTTAACATAGGTTCACCACAAGTAAGAAATCTTGGAACATTACCAGGCAACATTGTAAATGCAAGACCAGCAGCAGATGGAGCAACTGCATTAATTGCCCTTAATGCTTTGGCTGAGATACACTCCACCAATGGAGTAAGATGGGAAAAAATAGAAGATCTTTATCTTGAAGCAGGAAAGTCAAAGGTTAATCCTGCATCTGAAATTATTACAAAAATAAAATTTCGTTTTTTATCAGATAATCATGGTTCTTCCTTTCAGAGATTAGCCAAAAGAAAAGCAATGGCATTACCTGTTTTAAATTGTGCATCTGTAGTAGAAGTAGATAAAAAAATGGATAGATTCAAAAATGTAAAAATAGTTGTTGGACCTGTTGCACCAACACCTTTTAGAGCAAAAAGAGCAGAAGATCTGCTAAAAGATGCTAAAATTTCAAAAGAGATAGTTGCACAAGCAGCTGAAATTGCTTCTCTTGATTCCCAGCCAAGGGATAGCATAAGAGGAGGAGCCATTTATAGAAAAGATATGGTAAAAGTTTTAGTAAAAAGGGCTTTAATAGATTCTTTAAAAGATGTGTTTTTAGGAAGGGAAATATGATTTTTTAGGTAATATTAGCTGGTAATTTTTTAAAAAAAAGAATTGGATTTTATATCTGGTAGGAGAGGAGAAATTATTTATACTCATTTTCTATTTTATTATTTTAATTTTTTCAATTATTTAAAAAACGAACTAAAAATTATTAAAAAACCTTATAATCAAATCTTTTGTTTTTTGCTTTATATCTCAACAGGATAATCCTTTCATTATTTTTTCATCCTTAATTTTTAATAATTTTATACTTGTCTACTTTTTTAAAAAAATTTACTTGATTTTTTACAAAATAATGATATATTTGTAATGTAAATTTTTTAATTTAATCTTTTACTGAATTTATCCTTTTTATTTTTAATCTAAAAAATATAAAATAAATACTTTTTTATCTCTTTATACTTTTTTAAAGGGAGGTTATCATGCCTTTTTTTAATAAAAGTAAAAACAATTTTATAAAGACAGTCCCTTTTATTTTTACATTTCTTTTCTTGATGAGTTTACTCTTTTTTACTACATATTTAACTACTTCAAATGAATCCACAACCCTCAAGGCAGCACCAATTAGAGCACAGTCTCTTCTTAACGACGGGATTTATAAGGATGTTGGAGATAACCTAAATTTAAATGTATATGTCCAAACTTATGATAATGGCGGTACGTTATTAGTATATACTTTTGATACAGTAAATATGAAGGTTTTTTGGGATGATGAAGTTGCCGACAACCTATTTAATGGAGAATCAGTTAATCCTGCTATAGACGAAAAAGTAATTTTTGATTTTAATACAATGACTATGACAATCATTAATCAAGGTGAACCCTCTACCACTTCTACATCTGTTCCCTCTACAAGTAGCGTAACCACATCTGCTCCTCCCTCTACTACAACAGAAGATCCTGGAGCGTGGAAACAAAAACCAATTTATAAGGGAATACAACAAAGCAATGTCTATGATATGTATAAATTTGCTAATATTGTATCATCACCTACAGATGGGATTTTAAAAGATATAGGTTTAAACCTCAATCTCTATGTACAAAGCTATGATACAGGTGGAACACTTATTCTTTATACATTTGATACTTCAACCATGGTGGCATTATGGGATGATCATGTAGCAGATAATTTTTTTGATGGTTACCCAGTAAATCCAGCTGTTAGGGAGAGGGCTCAATTTGACTTTAATGACAATATTCTGACTATTATTAATATGGATACAGGCGCAACTGAAACATATGAAACATATAAATTTGCAGATGTGCCAGGCGGAACTATAACAACCACAACCTCTTTAACTACAACAACTATTACTTCAACAACAAGCTCAACAACATCTTCCAGTACTGTTTTAACAAGCTCCAGCAGCTCTACATCAAGTCCAACAACTACTATCACTAGTGCACTTTATGTTGTAACTGATCAAATAGGTAGTACCTCCTATATAGTAATAACAGATGCATTAACCGACTTTGGTTTAACATATACTATCTCTGATACTATTCCAAGCGATATGAGCTCCTATTCAATTGTTATTATTGGTGATAGTAATGCTTGCTATCCTGAAACAGCAGATTATGTGAAAAATTATGTGCAAAACGGCGGAAGCGTGATCCTTATAGGTGCAAGTCCTGCTTATTTCTGCGCTGCACCAGGATCTCATATAGATGATCTTTCCTATATCGCTGATTGGTTTGGGGCGCGCTATTACGGAAATTCAGGAGGAAGTACAAGTATAGCAACTATAGTGGTAGATCACCCATTTGGAACTGATCTCATGACAGGTGATTTTATCCATTATTGTGATGGACCTTTTTGTGCAGCTACTTATAATCCTTTACCAGAAACTCAGGTAATTGCTAAATGGGATACAGGAAGAATGTATTCTTTTTCTCATACGTATGGAGAAGGCAAGGTTTATTATACCAAAGCCCCATCTTCAGGAGAGAATAGTGTAATATTAATTAATGCTGCAATTGGATGGCTTTTGGAGTAAATTATTACGGGGGTCAGATTTAAAAATTTGATTATTATCAATAAAAATTATAGATATTATAAGAAATTAAGCGTTGAAGCACTGATTACCTTTAGTAAAAAAATTGTTTAGTTATTTCTACTTTTTGTAGTCAAGTTTTGAGTTCTGGCCCCCATATCTAAACTGTCAAATAACGCATTAATATATCTTTGTTTAAATTTTCCTTTTTTTCTTCATACTTAATAACACCTTTTTCCATAACATAGATCCTTTGACAAACATCTAATGCGCTTTCTAAGTTTTGCTCTACAACCAAAACATCAATCCCTTTTTTATTAAGAGAGATGATGGTCTCTTTAACCATTTCAACCATTGAAGGTTGAAGTCCTTCTGATGGTTCATCTAAAATCATCAGTTTAGGTTTTCCCATTAAAGCCCTTGCAACAGCTAACATCTGTTGCTCTCCTCCGCTTAAGGTCCCACCTCGCTGATTAATCCTCTCCTTTAATCTTGGAAAATACTCAAATATCTCGTTAATATCCTTTTCTTCTACCTTTCCTTTAATTATTGGTGTCTTTAAATTTTCAAGTACTGTTAAAAGTGGAAATATCCTTCTTCCTTGCGGAACATAACCAATGCCAAGCCTTGCGATCTTATATGTTTTTAGATGCGTAATATCAACACCATCAAATTCTATTTTCCCTTGTTTAGCAGGGGTTAAGCCCATTATACTTCTCAAGGTGGTAGTTTTTCCAACACCATTTCTTCCAAGAAGTCCAACTACTTCTCCTTTTTTCACCTCCATTGTAACCCCATGGAGAACATGACTTTTCCCATAGAATGTGTGGATGTTATCAACCTTTAGCATCTTGTCTCCCACCTTTTAAATAGATCTCTTGAACTAAAGGATCATTTTTAACCTCTTCTACAGTACCATCCTTTATTACCTTGCCATAATTTAAGACGCATATCTTTTCTGCAAGTTCTGTAACCACTTCCATATCATGCTCAATGATAATTATATTTTTTATCTTACCTGTTGAAAAAAGTTCCTTTAACTTATTAGTCATATCTTTGGTCTCTTTAATACTCATGCCAGCAGTTGGCTCGTCAAGTAGTAATATCTTTGGATTTGAACCAAGAGCAATTGCAACCTCCAATAATCGCTGATCCCCGTGAGACATGTTTGAAACAGCTACATTTGCTTTATCTTCTAAATCCATTAATTCAAGAATTTCTTCTACTTTGTTTATGACCTCTTTTAGCTCTAAAGCTTTTTTAAAAAAATTTATATGTTTTCCATAGCCAACCTGAACAGCTAAACGAATATTTTCTTGAACAGTGAGATTTTGGAAAAGAGAGGTGATTTGATATGTCCTTGCAATTCCTTTGCGACATATTTCATAAGGTTTAAGATTAGTGATCTCTTCATTCATAAAATAGATTTTACCAGATGTAGGCGGGTATATCCCTGTTATTATATTAAAAAGGGTTGTTTTGCCAGCTCCATTTGGGCCGATTACAGCCTTTAACTCTCCTTCATTTAATTCAAAATTTACATTATCAAGTGCAACCAAACCACCAAATTTTTTAGTCAAGCCTTCTATATTGAAGATTACCCCCATAGATAGAAAACCTCTCTTTTTTTCTAAAAGGAAGCCTTTTTCAATCTTTTTAAAGCTCCCATTATTCCTTTAGGTGCAAGCATAATAACGATAATTAGAATCAATCCCACGATGATAGGATAGATGTCTGCATTCCATGAACTTATCAAATCCTCTGCATAAACCAATATTCCTGCTCCAAGAAAAGAACCAATTAAAGTTCCAGCACCACCAACAACAGTCCACATTACTGCCTTGCCAGAAAGCAACCAAAAAAAGATAGGAGCACTTGTGAATCCAATATGAAGAGCATAAAGCCCACCAGCGATTCCTGCAACTGTTCCAGAAAGAGTAAATGATACCAATTTAAGCTGAGCGGTATTATAACCTAAAGCACGAGCTCTATCCTCATTTTCACGAACCGCAACAATAGCTTTTCCATAAGGCGATTCAAAAAATCTCCAAACAAGATAAAGCACGAGCATACAAATTAGCAAAACAAAATAATATTTCACAGTAATATTTTTTAGATTAAGTGTAACAAAACCTAATGTCAAAGGAGGCACAGGAAAGGTTAGCCCTTCATCACCTCCTGTTATAGATCTTAAATTCATGGCAACAAAGAAGAGGATCATGGAAACAACAATCGTAAAAACAACAAAATAGTGGCTACCAAATCGTGTTACCAAAAAACCATAAACTAATGAAAAGATGATGCAAGCAAGAATAGTAATAGCTATGGCAAGCCACAAATTAGCATGTAGGCGCAAGACACTTAAAGTTATGCCATAGGTTCCAATACCAAAAAAGGATGACATACCAAAATTTAGCAAACCTGTATACCCTAAAATGATGTCAAATCCAAGTGCATAAAGCCCCCAAATTAACATTTCGATAATAATATATCTCTGATAATATCCAAGGAAATTAGGCAATATAATTAAAGCTAAAAATATAATAGAAAAAAATATAAGATTATTCCTTTTTTTATAAAAGCTGGCCATTTCCTACTCCTCTCCAAAGATTCCCTGAGGCCTTATGTAAAGAGCAATCAACATAACTGCTAAACCCACCACCTTAGCGATAACAGGATTAACAAAAGCAGCAGATAAACCTATAACCATTTCGATTATTAAAGCCGCAACAATTGTTCCAGGAATACTTCCAAATCCCGCCATAATAACAACAATAAACGCATCAATTACTATGTTATTACCCATATCAAATGTAACACCAGTAATAGGAGCAGCAAGAACCCCTCCTAAAGCAGCTAAAGCAGAGCCTAAAACAAAAATAAACATAAAAACAAAAGGAACCGAAATCCCCATAGCAGCCGCAGTTTCATGATCTTGCTTGGTTGCTCTAATCCACAAACCAAGTTTTGTTTTTTTGAGAAAAGTCAACAAAAGAGTAATAACAACAATAGAAAATCCAGCACAAAAAATACGATACAAAGGATAACTTATCCCTTTAAATAAGGTAATAGATTGAGGTATAGGATTGGGTATAGTTCTTGGGACCCCACCAAATATTAAAAGAGTTAACTGCTCTAAAATAAACAAAATCCCATATGCAATGATCACAGTTGTTATTGGGGAGCCTCCTACAACAAACCTAATAGTAGATAGATAAATAAATAATGCTAATATACCCATAAATAGAGGTGATATGATTAAGGCATAAGACCAACTTTTAAATAATATAAATGTATAAAAGGTTGTAACTGCCCCAATAGTATACATGGTTCCATGGGCTACATTGATGATCTCAAGCTGACCATATATCAGGGTAAGGCCAATAGAGATTAAGGCAAGCAACCATCCCCAAACAAAACCATTGAGCAATTGCATTAATATTAATTTTCCCATATAAAATTGCGGATGCCTAAAAAAAGTTACTTAAGCATCCGCAAATCCTCCTTTCTTTAAACTTTTTCCTTTCTATAATCAACTAAAGGGGGATAATAGAGTTTTTCACCAGGGATAATGGCTTTAACAACAAATTTGCCATTTTCGATCTTGCTTACTGTTTGAGAAGCAAAAACCTGATGGTCTTCAGCTCTCATTGTTTTATCTCCTTGAGGAAACTCATAACTTGCCTTAACATGCATTCCTTCCAAAGCCATCATGAATTTTAGGTTATCCTTTTTAGAATTCCACCCACTCTTTTCAATTCCTTTTTTCACCCAATAAACATGCTCCCATGGAGCCCATGTGTATGATGCTGCTCCCATCTCTTTTGTTTTTATATCGCGTCCCTCTTCATCCATCCCAATCCGTTTCCTAAACTCTAAATTATATTTTTTCAATTCTTCTGGCATATTAGCAATTCTTCTGATTCCATATCCACTAAACCAGATTTTATCACCTGCTGGACCAAGATCCTTTACAGTTAATCCTGTTGGCATTGCACCACCAATTATCTGTACTTTTTTTGTTAACCCTAATTCATAAGCTTGTGTAGCAAGTTTTAAGATATCTTTGGTAAAATAGCCTGCTATTATTACATCTACCTCATCAGGATTTATTTTATTCAAATAAGGAATAAAATCCTCTGTTCCAATAGGAGAATATTCTTCACCTATAAGTTTTCCACCCTCTTTATCAAAAACTCTCTTAGCTTCATCAACAACTGAATGACCCCATTCATAATCTGCACCCATACAGTAATATCTCTTACCCATCTCTTTTAGTACTGTCATAGCTAAGGCTTTAAAGATATGGCGAACATTGTTAATTCCTCTAAATATATACCTATTTCCTTTATGAGCAGTAATAGATAAAGCTGTACCATAGGCGAAAAAGATGGTATTTGTTTCCTTTGCGATAGGAGCTGAGGCAATAGTAATACCAGAATTACAAGGTCCGATAATAAAATCACATTTATCTTTCAGAATAAGTTTTCTTAATTTCATAACCCCTTTTTGAACATTCGTAGCGCTATCTTCAACCTTAAGCTCAACTGGCCTGCCAGCAATACCACCCATTTCGTTTATCCTTTTTACCGCTCCAGCAACGCTCCTTTTACCCCATCTTCCAAATGAGTATAAAGGTCCTGTTAAATCTTGAAGCGCACCTATACGAATCGGTCTTTTCTTAGCTAAAATTATGTTTGGAAACCCAAGGGTTATTGTAGCTCCTCCAATGGCACCTGCTGTTGTTTTGATAAAATCCCTTCTAGTTAACTTATTATTGCTTTTCTTTTTCATAACGTCTGCCTCCCTTTATAAAATTGTTAATAAGTTTTAATATTTATAACTTTTTTGTTACCATTGTTTTGACTCTAATTCTACAAAATAGAAACCTCCTCTGTTTTCAAATCAGAAACAAACATGTGACCTGGCTTGTGAGTAATCATAATACTTGGCTTTGATTCAAGGGCAACTACTTGAGGTGTAACACCACATCCCCAAAAAACTGGTATTTCTTCTGATTCTAAATCATCTGGGACTTCGCCAAAATCAATCTTTTTCAGATCTGAAATACCTATTAAAGAGGGGTCTCCAATATGAACAGGTGCTCCATGAGTTTTGGGGAAACGTGATGTAATAGTAACAGCTCTTGAAACAAGATGAGCTGGAATAGGCCGCATTGTTACAACCATTGGGCCAGAAAATATCCCTGCTGG
>JAFDIG010000324.1 GCA_019308145.1 Deltaproteobacteria bacterium
AATAACTCTACCGAGGGTTCGAATCCCTCTCTCTCCGCCATAAAACCCTTTTCCTTTCCTTTATAAGAGATAAATCTTACTTTTAAATTAATTTCCTTAAAATATGGTTTTCTTTAAAAGTTTTATTTTAAGTTAATATATTTAAATCCTTTAATTTTAAAGAATAGGAATTAAGTAGCATTTTTAATGGTAAAAAACTTATGCTAATGATAATCTTGAAAAAATGATAAATGTGATTATATTAATTATGTGTTATACTTAATTAGTTTTCTAAAACATCTCATAGATAAAAAATTAAATTATTAATCTGTAGGAGGTGTAGCATATGGCAAAAACGCTTGAATTTGGGCAAGATGCCAGAACAGCAATTTTAGAAGGTGTTAACAAGTTAGCCGATGCTGTCAAAGTTACTCTTGGTCCAAGAGGAAGAAATGTGGTTTTAGAAAAATCATGGGGTTCTCCTAATGTTACAAAGGATGGTGTTACTGTTGCAAAGGAGATTGAGCTAAAAGATAAGTATGAGAATATTGGCGCACAAATGGTAAAAGAGGTAGCAACAAAAACCTCAGATGTCGCAGGTGATGGTACTACAACCGCTACTGTGCTTGCTCAAATAATCTTTCGTGAAGGAATGAAGATGGTAGCAGCAGGTGCTACTCCAATTGAATTAAAAAGAGGTATTGATAAAGCAGTTGAAGTTGTTGTGAATGAGTTAAAATCTATGAGTAAAACAATCAAAGATAAAAATGAGATTGCTCAGGTAGGAACTATTTCAGCAAATAATGATGAGACCATAGGTGAAATTATAGCAGAGGCAATGGAAAAAGTTGGAAAAGATGGAGTAATCACAGTTGAAGAAGCAAAAGGGATGGAGACCGTTTTGGATGTAGTTGAAGGGATGGAGTTTGATAGAGGGTATTTATCACCTTATTTTGTTACAGATCCTGAAAAAATGGAGGTAGTACTTGAAGATCCTCTTATCCTGATACATGAAAAAAAGATCTCTTCAATGAAAGATTTGGTTCCTATTCTTGAACAAGTAGCAAAAATGGGACGATCTCTTTTGATAATTGCTGAAGATGTTGAAGGAGAGGCCCTTGCCACATTAGTTGTTAATAAAATTCGCGGTGTTTTGAAATGTGCGGCAGTAAAAGCTCCTGGTTTTGGTGATAGAAGAAAGGCAATGCTTGAGGATATTGCCATCTTAACAGGTGGACGCATGATTTCGGAGGATATAGGTGTTAAATTAGAAAATCTAAGGATAGAGGATTTAGGCGAGGCTAAAAGAGTCAAGATAGATAAAGAGAATACGACTATTGTTGAAGGAAAAGGTAAAAAAGAGGATATAGAAGGGAGAATAAAACAGATAAGAACTCAGATTGATGAAACCACTTCTGATTATGATAGAGAAAAATTGCAGGAGCGTCTCGCCAAATTAGCAGGTGGGGTAGCAGTGATTAGGGTTGGTGCTGCTACTGAAACAGAGATGAAGGAAAAGAAGGCAAGAGTTGAGGATGCTTTAAATGCAACCAAAGCAGCAGTAGAAGAAGGTATTGTTCCAGGTGGCGGTGTTGCTCTTATCCGTTGTATACCTGCATTAGAAAAGTTAAAGTTAGAAGGTGATGAAGCAGTGGGAGCAAGGATTGTTAAAAGAGCGTTAGAAGAACCTTTGAGAATGATTGCAGAAAATGCTGGAAAGGATGGTTCGGTTATTGTTCAAAAGGTTATGGAGAATAAAGGCTCATTTGGTTATGATGCTGCCAAGGATGAATTTGTTGATCTTATAAAAGCTGGGATTATAGATCCTACAAAAGTGGTAAGGTTTGCTTTACAAAATGGTGCTTCTGTTGCTTCATTGCTTATTACAACAGAGGCAGTGGTTGTTGAAAAACCAGAAGAGAAAAAGGGTATGACACCAGAGATGCCAAGCCCTGATATGTACTAAAAAATCAAAGGCCCTTTAGGGGCCTTTTTTATTTATAGTTGAACCTTTTAAAATAATATGAGATATTATTTCATATGGAATTTAGGCAATTAGAGACATTTTGCAAGATTTTTGAAGAAAGAAGTTTTTCAAAGGCGGCCAGAAGGCTTGGTATGACTCAGCCTACTGCAAGTGCCCAGATTATTGCACTTGAGAAGGAGATAGGAGTCAAGCTTTTTGATCGCTCAGGGAAAAAGGTTTTACCGACTTCTGGTGGAAAGCTATTCTATTCTTATGCAAAAAAGATTCTTTCAATGAAAAAGGAATCGATCGAGGCTTTGAATAATTATTCTAATGTCTTGATAGGAAATCTTTATCTCTGTGCTAGCACTATCCCAGGTGAATACCTTCTTCCTCCTATAATAGGAAATTTCAATAAAAATTTCCCTAATGTTTCAGTTTTTCTTAAAATTACAGATACAGGTGAAGTGGTCGAGTTTGTCGCAAAAGGAGAGGATGAAATAGGTGTTTTAGGCGCAAGAGTAGATGATAGCAGGATTGAATATTTACCTTTTACTGAGGATATAATCGTATTTATAGCACCTTATAATCATCCATTAACAGAAAAAAAAGATCTTAGATTGGAGGATATTTTAGAATATCCTTTTATCATTAGGGAGCAAAAATCAGGGACCTTGGCAGTTTTTGAGAAAAAGCTAAAGGAAAAAGGATATACTCTCAAAGATCTTAAGATAGTTGCAAGAATGGGTAGCACTAATGCAGTTAAAGAGGCGGTTA
>JAFDIG010000325.1 GCA_019308145.1 Deltaproteobacteria bacterium
GCTAACACCCCAAATTCACCTAAAATTCCTGGAATAACAACCTCTTCTACCTTTTCACTTAACAGATGGCGTGAAGGGGTAACAATATCTAATTGAAAGGTCTCTGCCATTATTAGCTCCTTTATGCTGAAAGCTTTTTAGCCTTTTCCAGCACCTCTTCTATTGTACCAACCATATAAAATGCCTGTTCAGGGATATCATCATGTTTTCCCTCTATTATCTCTTTAAAACCTTTTATGGTATCTTTAAGCTCTACATATCTGCCTTCTGTACCAGTAAACTCCTGAGCAACAAAGAAAGGCTGTGAAAGAAATCTCTGGATCTTTCTCGCTCTTGATACAATAATTTTATCCTCATCAGAAAGCTCATCCATACCTAAGATTGCAATAATATCTTGAAGATCTTTATACTTTTGCAAAATCTGCTGCACCTCTCTTGCAACGGTGTAATGTTCAATTCCAAGCACTTCTGGAGTAAGTATCCTTGAAGTTGAATCAAGTGGGTCCACTGCTGGATATATACCAAGTTCTGCTATTTGGCGGGAAAGAACGGTTGTCGCATCAAGATGAGCAAATGTTGTAGCAGGAGCAGGATCAGTCAAATCATCAGCTGGAACATATATAGCCTGAACAGATGTAATAGATCCCTTGTTAGTCGATGCAATTCTCTCCTCCAGCTCTCCCAAATCTGTAGCAAGTGTAGGTTGGTATCCTACTGCAGAAGGCATACGTCCCAGAAGAGCTGAAACCTCAGAATTTGCTTGTGTAAACCTAAATATATTATCAATAAAGAGAAGAACGTCTTGCCCTTCCTCATCTCTAAAATACTCAGCTGCTGTCAATGCAGAAAGACCAACCCTTGCTCTTGCCCCTGGAGTTTCTGTCATCTGACCAAAAACAAGCGCAGCTTTATCTATAACACCTGAGTTTTTCATCTCAAGCCATAAATCATTTCCTTCTCTTGTTCTTTCTCCAACCCCACCAAAGACAGAAAATCCTCCATGATGCACAGCAACATTATGGATCATCTCCATAATAATTACGGTTTTACCAACACCAGCACCACCAAAAAGCCCGATTTTCCCACCTTTTGCATATGGTTCTAAGAGATCTATAACCTTTATACCTGTTTCAAGCATCTCTATTTTGGTATTTTGTTCGATAAAGGAAGGGGAATCTCTATGAATAGGATATCTCTTCTTTGCTTTAATAGGGCCTCCCCCATCCACTGGTTCACCAATTACATTTAAGATTCGTCCAAGAACTTCCCTGCCAACAGGCATAGTTATAGGCTCACCAGTATCAACTGCTAACATACCTCTCACCAATCCATCAGTGGTATCCATAGCAATACATCTAACAGAATTTTCACCTATATGTTGAGCTACCTCTACTATTAAATTCCCTTCTTTATCGCTTATATGGGGATTAGTAATCTTCAAGGCATTATATATCTCTGGCAAATTACCGGATTCAAACTCAACATCAACCACAGGACCTATTACCTGTGTAATCTTACCTACTCTCATAGCCTACGACCTCCTAAAAACTATTTTAAAGCCTCAGCCCCACCAACTATATCCATTAATTCAAGGGTAATGGCTGACTGTCTCGCTCTGTTATATTTAAGGGTCAAATAATCGATCATATCAATACAATTATTAGTTGCTGAATCCATTGCGGTCATTCTTGCACCATGTTCTGATGCAATTGACTCAAGCAATAGCTGAAAAATAGTCGTTTTTAAATAAAGAGTTAAAAATTTATCTAATACCTCATAAGGAGTTGGTTCAAATATATATTCAATGGGAAGTATATCTTTAGGAACTTCATCTGCTTCAATTGGAAGTAGAGGTTGTTTAATAATTTTTTGTGAGATTGCGGATCTAAATTTATAATAGTAAAAATATATGTAATCGTTTTGACCAGATATAAATCTTTCAATAATCTCGTTAACTATTTTTTCTGGAAGATCTGGTGGAAGCGAGCCAGAAAGATTTGTGAATTTTCCGACAATAGGATAACCTCTTTTATTAAAGTATTCCCATCCCCTTCTCCCTACCATTATCATAGAAAATTCCTTAAAACCTTCAGGGTTTAGATTGATAAAAGCTTCTACTTCTTTTATCATATTATGATTAAAACTACCACATAGCCCCCTATCAGATGTGAAAATTATTAAAAGACATTTCTCACGATTAGGCTTGGCCAAAAGAGGATGTATTTGGCGAGAAGTGCGAAGGATCATGCTTTTTACAATACGCTCTAAATATTCATTATACGGTCGCCCAGTTTCTGCTTTCTCTTGAGCCCTTCTTAATTTAGCTGCTGAAACCATCTTCATTGCTTTAGTGATCTGCTCTGTATTACGAATGCTTTGAATACGCTTTCGTAACCTCTTAAGGTTTTCCATCTACTTATATCCTTTCTTAAGCTGCAAATATATCTCTAAATTCATCTAAACAGGAAATAAGTTTTGGTTCAATCTCATCATCTATAACCTTTTTTTCTTTTATTAAAGAAAAGATCTCTGGATGTTTAGTCTCAACAAACTGATATAATTCTTCCTCATATCTTCTAATAACATCAATTTCATACTGATCTATATACCCGTTGACAGCTGCATAAATAATTATGATCTGTTTTTCTACTGGCAATGGTTTATACTGATCCTGCTTTAATACCTCTACTAAGCGTGCACCCCTTGCTAACTGAGCTTGAGT
>JAFDIG010000326.1 GCA_019308145.1 Deltaproteobacteria bacterium
ATTCATAGTAGAAAAAGGGACTCCTGGGTTTAATTTTGGGAAAAAAGAAAAAAAGCTTGGGATAAGGGCTTCTGCAACAAGGGAGCTTATCTTTGAAGATTGTCGGGTTCCAGCTGAGAATCTTTTGGGTAGAGAAGGAATAGGGTTTATTATAGTTATGAAAACCTTTGATAAAACCCGTCCTGGTATAGGGGCTCAGGCAGTTGGTGTTGCCCAGGCTGCTTTAGATGCAGCAGTTCATTATGCACGGGAAAGATATCAATTTGGCAAAAGGATTATCTCTTTTCAGGCTGTTCAACATATATTAGCAGATATGGCTACACAGGTTGAAGCAGCTCGTTCCCTTGTTTATGCTGTTTCTCGTTATATTGATTCAAATCCAAAAAATTATTCTAAAGTAAGTGGAATGGCAAAGCTCTTTGCAAGTGATGTAGCAGTAAAAGTTACTTTAGATGCTATTCAAATATTTGGTGGATATGGTTATATGAGAGAATATCCAGTGGAGAAAATGCTGAGGGATGCTAAAATCCTTCAAATTTATGAAGGAACAAATCAAATTCAAAGAAATGTTATTGGACTTGAACTGATGAAAGAGTATGGAAGGAAGACCAAGCAATGGTAACAAACAATGAGATAGCTTTTATATTCCCTGGGCAAGGATCTCAATATGTAGGAATGGGAAAAGAATTTTTTGAAGAATATCCTATAGCAAGGGAGATATTTCAAGAGGCAAGTGATGTTTTAGGCTTTGACATGGCTCAATTGTGCTTTGAAGGCCCAGAGGAAAAGCTTAGACTCACAGAAAATACACAACCAGCATTATTAACTGTTTCAATTGCAGTATTAAAAACATTTCTTTCTATAAAAGATATACAACCATCTTTAGTAGCAGGTCATTCTCTTGGAGAATATTCAGCCCTTGTAGCAGTTGATTCTATTGATTTTGGTAATGCAGTAAAAATTGTTAGATTAAGAGGACGTTTTATGGAGGAAGCAGTGCCAGAGGGTCTGGGAGCAATGGCAGCAGTTATAGGTTTGGATGAAAAGAAGGTTATAGAGCTTTGCAAAAAAGCAGCTAATGGAGCAGTTTTATCACCTGCTAATTTCAACTCTCCTGGGCAGGTTGTTATATCAGGAGAGGCAGAAGCAGTTAAACGCGCTATAAAAATTGGTTCAGAATTAGGAGCAAAAAAAGTAATTCCTCTTAAGGTAAGCGGTCCTTTTCATTCATCCTTAATGGCTCCAGCAGCAAAACGGTTAGAAAGGGAGTTAAAAAGTATCTCCTTTAAGGATCCAATAGTACCTGTTGTTACTAATGTAGAGGCAAAACCAAACAAAGATGGCTCAAGGGTTGTTTCTTTATTAGTAGACCAACTTACATCCCCTGTAAAATGGGAGCAGTCGATAAGAAATATGATAGATATGGGAATTAAGATTTTTATAGAGTTTGGTCCAGGAAAAGTCTTGACTGGATTAATCAAAAGGATTAATAAAGATATTACACTTTTTAATGTAGAGAGACCTGATGATATAAAAAAAGTAGTGGAGTTTTTGGATGCGAAGTAAGAACCATTTATTTAGCGGTAAAGTGGCTTTAGTTACTGGAGCAGCTCAAGGTATAGGAAGAGCTGTTGCATTGATGTTGGCTGAAGAAGGTGCTGATGTTGCTGTCAATGATATTCAAAAGGAAAAAGGCGAAGATGTAGTAGCGACAATTAAAAGGATTGGGAGATCTTCAATATTTTATGAAGCGGATGTCTCTTCTTTTCGTGATTGTGAAAAGATGATTGATACTGTGGTTAAGGAGCTTGGTGGTATTAATATACTTATAAATAATGCAGGAATAGTTATGGACCAACTTCTTATAAGGATGAGCGAAGATGAATGGGATAGAGTAAATGAAGTTAATCTTAAAGGTGTATTTAATTGTTGTAAGGCTGCGTTAAGATATATGTCTCGGCAAAAAGAAGGAAAGATCATTTCAATTACTTCTGTTGCTGCACAGATGGGTAATATTGGACAGGCAAATTATTCTGCTTCAAAAGCAGGTATCATAGGATTAACAAAATCTTTGGCAAGGGAGTTTGCGAGTAGAAACATCAACATAAATGCTATAGCTCCTGGATTTATAAACACTGATATGACTAAAAATATTCCTGAAAAAGCAAAACAATATATTCTTTCACTTATCCCTATGGAACGGTTTGGAGAAGTGGAACATGTTACACATGCTGTAAGATATCTTGCAAGTAGTGCTTCAGATTACATTACTGGCCAGGTAATTAATGTTAATGGTGGTATTTACATGTAATATAGGAGGTTGTTTTGGAACTAAAAGATAGAGTTGCTATTATAACAGGTGCAGGTCGGGGTATAGGTCGGGAGATCGCTGTTAAACTTGCTAATGAAGGTGCAGATATTGCTATTTTTGAATTGGATAAAAATTCTTCTATTGAGGCTGCTAAAGAGATTTCTGATTTAGGTAGAAAAGCTTTGCCAGTTGTAGTAGATGTTTCAAATACAAAAGATGTTCAAGAGGCGGTTGAAAAGGTTTATAATTTTTTTGGGCGGTTGGATATATTGGTAAATAATGCTGGGATAACACGGGATAAATTGATATTGAGAATGCAAGAGATTGATTGGGATTTAGTGTTAAATGTTAATCTTAAAAGTGTTTTTAATTGTAC
>JAFDIG010000327.1 GCA_019308145.1 Deltaproteobacteria bacterium
CCTTCATAAACATCTGGTGTCCACATGTGAAAAGGAACAAGTGCAACCTTAAAACCAAACCCAATTATAAGAAGACCTAATCCAATAAGAAACATATAGTTTTCCCTTGCTTCGTTTATATTAAAGGAAAGATAATTGTTTATCTTTACAAGATCCATTGTTCCTGTTGTGCCGTATATAAGAGCCATTCCATAAAGCAAAAATCCCGTTGCAAAAGCCCCTAAGAGAAAATATTTTAACCCACTTTCTATGCTTCTATTATCTTCTCTCATAAAGGTTGCTAAAACGTATATGGATAAAGACATAGTTTCAAGTCCAACAAATATCGTAATAAAATTTGTTCCAGAAGCCATAAACATCATGCCAACTGTAGCAAAGGTAGTAAGAGCATAATATTCACCACATTCAAAATCTTCTCTACGAGAATAGTTGATCGATATCATAGTAACGAGAAACAAAATAATGAGAAATATTACCTTAAAGAAGATTGCAAAAGGATCAGCTACAACAAGATGATAAAAAGCACTTTTTGCCTCACCTTTAAGTAGAAACAGCGAGAAAAATGCAACTATCACTCCAATAAGAGTTATCAATGATAAAATAGAAGATTTTTTATCCTTAGGCATAAAGATGCCTATCATAAGAACTATAAGAGCAGAAATAACAAGTATAGTTTCAGGCATTATAACAGAGAATTTTAGCTCTGTCGCTTTCAGCATGATCTTTTCCATTAAGGGCTCCTTTTAATCTGAAAAAGAATTTTTATCACTCGTTAAAAGAGCTTTTAAATTATTTTTTTGATCTTGATTTTGCATATTATATGTTATTGCTGATTTGGTTTTTACCTGCTCAATAAAATTATGTACTGAAACTTCCATTTTTTTGAAAAATAGCTTTGGATATACTCCCATAAGGATAATGAATATGATAATAGGAACTAAAGTAAATATCTCTCTTAAGTTGAGGTCCTTTAACTTTCTATTTTCCTCATGAGTTATTGCACCAAACATAACCCTTTGGAACATCCAGAGCATATAAGCTGCGCCTAAGATTACACCAGTAGCACCTAATACACCAAATACCTTTTTAGCTTTAAATGCACCAGTAAGGATTAAGAATTCTCCAACAAAGCCGTTTGTTCCTGGCAAAGCAATAGAAGATAAGGTAACAATCATAAAAAAGGTTGCGAATATTGGCATAACCCTTGAGAGGCCTCCAAAATCAGCTATTAACCTTGTATGTCTTCGCTCATAGATCATACCAACAATTAAAAAGAGTGCACCAGTTGATATTCCATGATTAAGCATCTGATAGATGCTTCCTTCAACTCCTTGCATGTTGAATGCAAACATACCTAACATTACATAGCCAAGATGACTTACAGAAGAAAAGGCAACAAGTTTTTTAAGATCTATCTGCATCATGGAAACAAGAGCTCCATAGATGATACCAACTAAGGCTAATATTGCTACAATAGGAGTTAGCTTTAAAGCAGCTGCAGGGAAGAGAGGAATAGCAAAGCGAATAAAACCATAAGTTCCCATCTTTAACAGAACGCCAGCAAGGATAACGCTTCCTGCTGTAGGTGCTTCAACATGTGCATCTGGTAACCATGTATGGAATGGAAACATAGGAACCTTAATAGCAAAGGCTACAGCAAAAGCTGCAAATAACCAGTATTGTAAACCCATAGGAAGAGTTGCTTTGTAAAGTTCAAGTAAATTAAAGGTTTTAGCACCAGTAATAAAATATAGGACAAGGATAGCAGCAAGCATAAGTACTGAGCCAGCCATTGTATAAAGGAAGAACTTTATTGCTGCATAAACCCTCCTTGGACCTCCCCAAACTCCAATAAGTAAATACATAGGAATGAGCATTACTTCCCAGAATATATAAAAGAGAACCAGATCAAGGGCAACAAAGGCTCCAAGCATTCCTGTCTCAAGTAAAAGCATTGATATCATATATTCTTTTATATGTTCTTTGATTGCGCTCCAGGAAGAGAGGATACATAAAACAGTAAGAAAGGTGGTTAAAAGAACCAAGAAAAGACTTATACCATCGATTCCAACAAAATAACTTATCCCATACTGTTTAATCCAACTCGCCTTTTCAACAAACTGCATTTTTGAGGTTGTTTCATTAAACCCAAAAAACAATGGTAAAGAGATAATGAATTCAACAAGAGAGACTGAAAATGCAACCCTTTTGATTAACTCATCTTTTTCCTTGTTTATGAAAAGAAGGATTATAACTCCAATTAGTGGAAAAAAAGTTACCAACGTGAGAATGGGAAAGCCCGCTTCTACCATAAGAAGGACTCCTTTTTTATTTTAGAAAATAGTAGAGCACTGCCACACCGCCAATAAGTATAGCGAGTGCATAATCCTGTAGTAAACCTGTTTGAATAACCCTGATGACCGATCCAGACCACCTGAAAAACTCCGCTATCAGGTTAGCTGTACGGTCAATAACCTTTACATCAAATTCAATCCAAAGCGTTTTTGCAAGATTTTTAGCCCCATTTACAAAGAGATAACCATAAATTTCATCAACATAATATTTATTCTGTATAGTTGTATATATTCCTTTAAATTTCTCAACCATCTCTTTTGGTTTCTCTGGGTAATGTTTTATATAGTAATAATAAGCAATCCATACTCCTATAGCTGC
>JAFDIG010000026.1 GCA_019308145.1 Deltaproteobacteria bacterium
GAAGATTATGAAGAAGTAATGGGAATAAACACAAGAGAAGATTTTGCTTTAGCCCTTAAAGTAATACGAAATAGAATAAATCATTCTCATATGTTAAACGGGGTTACCTTAATAGATCCAGATACTACCTATATAGATTATAGGGTTGTTATTGGTCAGGATACAACAGTATATCCTAATGTTTTTTTCCTTGGCAGAACTATAATTGGTAAAGGATGTCTTGTTGAGTCAGGGGCGAAGATTACCGACTCAGTGATTGGTGATAATGCGGTGATTAGATCACATTCAGTGATAACTGAAAGTTCTATTGGCCATAATGTCTCTATAGGACCTTTTGCTCATATTCGTCCTCAATCCAAGATCTATGACCAGGTCAAAGTAGGCAATTTTGTTGAGATAAAAAAGACTACCATTCATAAAGGTGCCAAAGCTGCCCATCTTACTTATCTTGGGGATAGTATTATAGGTGAAGATACAAATGTTGGAGCAGGAACAATTACTTGTAACTATGATGGATATAGCAAACATCCTACAATAATAGGAGATTCTGTATTCATAGGGAGTAATACTGAAATTATTGCTCCTGTTAAAATAGGAAAAGGTGCATGGGTAGCGGCTGGAACAACGGTAACAAAGGATGTGCCTGAAAATGCTTTAGCTGTTAGTAGAGTACATCAGAAGAACATTAGAAATTGGGTAATAAAGCAAAAGAAGCTTATTGCTAAACAAAAAAGTGAAAAGCAAAAGAAGAAAAGTTAAATGTGTGGCATTATAGGTTATATTGGTGAAAGAAATATTATTGATGTTTTGCTAAATGGATTAACGCATTTAGAATATAGAGGCTATGATTCTGCTGGCGTTGCTCTGTTTGATAATGATAAAGTTGTTGTTATAAGGAGTGAAGGAAAACTTACAAATCTTATTGATAAGGTTAAAGGGAAAAGATTTACCGGATCAGTAGGAATAGGTCATACTCGTTGGGCTACACATGGTAAACCTTCTAACAACAATGCTCATCCTCATAAAGCAGGTGATGTGGTGGTGGTGCATAATGGCATAATAGAAAATTATCTATCATTAAAAAAAGAGCTTATTAAAAAAGGCCACAAATTTGATTCTGATACTGACACTGAAATTATTGCTCACCTTATTGAAGATTATATGCTTCAAGGTATGGATTTCCTCAAAGGAGTAAAAAAAGCTTTAAATAGGATTGATGGTTCTTATGCTTTAGGAATTATCTGTGAAAGAGAGCCTGAAATGCTTATCGCAGCCAGAAACGAAAGCCCTTTGATTGTTGGCGTTGGCAAAAATGAAGGCTTTATAGCATCAGATATACCAGCACTTCTTCCTTATACTCGCGATATGATATTTCTTGAAGATGGAGATTTAGCAGTTATAACAAAAGAGAGGGTTGAAATAAGTAATCAAGATAAAGATATAAAACGGAAATTGGTTAATATTTCTTGGAATCAGTTGATGGCTGAAAAGGGTGGTTTTAAACATTTTATGTTAAAAGAGATATTTGAGCAACCAAGAGCTGTTACAGATACTATTAGAGGAAGATTAAACAAAGAGAATGGCAAAGTAACATTTGAGGATTTTCCCCTTTCAAGAGGGGAGATAAAAAAACTTTCAAATATTTATATAATTGCTTGTGGTACTTCTTATCATGCTGCATTGGTTGGGAAGTTTATTATTGAATCATTAGCCCGTATTCCTGTTATGGTTGATATTGCATCAGAGTTTAGATATAGGGATCCAATTTTTTCAAAGAATTCTCTTATGATAGGTATTTCTCAATCAGGAGAGACAGCTGATACCCTTGGGGCAATACGTGAAACCAAAAAAAGAGGGATTAAACTTCTCTCTATAACAAATGTAGTAAATTCATCTATCGCAAGGGAATCAGATGGGGTTATCTATACATATGCTGGGCCTGAAATAAGTGTTGCTTCTACAAAGGCTTTTTCAACCCAAATCACTGTTTTACTTCTTATTGCTCTTTTCTTAGCTTATCATAGAACTGGATTCTCAGATTCTTTTTATATGGATATCATAAAAGAATTTGTAAAGGCACCACATTTTATGGAAACCATCCTTAAAGATGTAGCCAGTATCGAAAAGATTGCAAGGAAATATGTAAATAAAAAGGATTTTCTTTACTTAGGAAGGGGTATACTTTTCCCAATTGCTCTTGAAGGGGCTTTAAAGCTTAAGGAGTTATCTTATGTTCATGCTGAAGGTTATCCAGCTGGAGAGATGAAGCATGGTCCTATTGCCTTAATTGATGAAGAGATGCCAGTAGTAATTTTAGCTCCAAAGGGATATCTTTATGAAAAGATATGGAGTAACATCAAAGAGATTCAAACAAGGGATGGAAAACTTATTGCAGTGGCTTTTGAGGATGATCATAATATTGATGAGGTTGCTGACGATGTTATAAAGGTTCCCAAAACTATCTGGCCTTTAATGCCCTTGGTTTTTACTCTGCCTCTCCAATTGTTGGCATATTACATTGCTGATTTTAAAGGAACAGATGTAGACCAACCAAGAAATTTAGCTAAAAGTGTAACAGTTGAATAAAAACCCTTACCATAAAACCTAAAAGATTGATAAGAAGGGGTAATACCCCTTTTGTTTTTTGAGATTTTTAAGAAAAAATTTAAAACTTTTTAAAAAATAAAGATGGAACAATTTCTTAATGATTTAAATCCACCTCAAAAAGAGGCTGTAAAGAGTGTAGATGGTCCAATCCTGATTTTTGCAGGTGCTGGAAGTGGTAAAACAAGAGTGCTTACTTACAGGATTGCCTATTTAATAAAGGAAAAAGGTATAAACCCTTTACAAATATTAGCTGTTACTTTTACCAATAAAGCCGCTGATGAAATGAAGGAACGAGTCAGAAAGATTCTCGGTTTTAACAGGGTAGAGCCTTTAATTTCAACTTTTCACTCATTTGCCCTCCGTATTTTAAGAATTCACGCAATAAAGTTAGGGTATAAGGAAAACTTTGTTATTTTTGATGAAGATGATCAAATAAAGGTTATCAAAGAATGTATGTTCATTCAAGGTATTGGAGAGAGACTGTTTACCCCTCAAACTTTACTTAAGATCATAGAAGATGCTAAAAATAGTGGTATAACTCCTGATATGTTTAACCCTGATCCTTTTAATATACCTATGAAGCAGGCTGGTGTTATTTACCATCTATATCAAGATAAGTTAAAGGAATTAAACGCAATGGATTTTGGAGATCTTATCCTAAATAATATAATCCTTTTTGAACGATATCCAGATATTCTTAAAACTTATCAAGAACGTTTTAGATATGTTTTGGTGGATGAATATCAGGATACAAACGCTGCTCAATACACGCTTATTCAGCGACTCACAGCTAAACATAAAAACTTATGTGTTGTTGGGGATGATGATCAGTCTATCTATCAATGGCGAGGGGCAGATATAAGAAATATTTTACAATTTGAGCAGGATTTCCCTGGTGCTAAGATCATAAAATTAGAGCAAAATTATCGATCTACCAAGATAATACTAAACGCTGCCAATGCTATTGTAAAAAATAACAAAGGAAGGAAAAACAAGAAGTTATGGACAGAAAATCATGAAGGAGAAGCTATTACCTGTTATATAGCAGAGAATGAATTTTTTGAGGCAAACTATGTTGCTCAAAAGATAATAGAATTAAGGGAAGAAGGCATAAATTTTCGTGATATTGCCATTTTTTATAGAATAAATGCTCAATCACGAGTATTAGAAGAGGAAATGGTTCGTTTACAAATCCCTTATACTATTGTTGGTGGATTTAGATTTTATGAGAGAAAGGAAATAAAAGATATACTCGCATATCTTAGGGTCATTGTTAATCCTTATGATTCAATTAGCCTAAAAAGGATCATAAATACCCCTCCAAGAGGTATTGGCAAGGCCACACTAACAAAAATAGAAAATTATTCAAAATCAAAAGGTCTTTCTTTATATGATTCAATAAAAGAAATAGTAAATAGAAAAGAGGTTGGTAATCCTATACTTAGAAGGCTTAAAGATTTTATATCATTAATAGAAAAATTTATAGAAAAAAATAAAGATAATCCAAAAGTAAAAAAGTTATTAGAGGAGATAGCTGAAGATTCTGATTTAAAGATGAATATAAAGCAGAAAGATGAGGATAGTGAAAGTTTTAGATGGGAGAATGTTGAGGAGTTAATACGCGCAGCAGATGAATTTGATAAATCAGAGCAAGAAGGTGGTGTATCTGCTTTTTTAGATAGAATATCTTTAGTAAGCGATATTGATACCTTTGATGACAAAGAGAATAGAGTAGCGATGATGACACTTCATAGTGCAAAAGGTTTAGAGTTTCCTATTGTTTTTATTGTTGGTATGGAAGATGGACTTTTTCCTTATTACCGTAGGAAAGAGAATCTTACAGATATGGAAGAAGAGAGAAGGCTTTGCTATGTTGGGATTACCAGAGCAAAGGAGAAACTCTTCTTGAGTTTAACAAAGCAGAGATCTTTATTTGGTATAGATTGGAGGAACCCTCCTTCACCTTTTTTAAAGGAGATCCCAGATAAATTTTTATCAATTGAACTTTCTGAAAAGGATAGCTATATTGTTTATCCATAAATAAAAGGTCTTCCAAATTATAAAAACAATTTTAGATAAAACTTTACTCTTCATTGAGAGAGATTAAATCGTCAGGTGAAATTTTTAGAATATTAAAGATCCTTTTTTCTAAACGAATGCTACTTTTTTCTAATTGTAACATCCTTTTTATTGTTTCATCTCTGGATCGTCCTATACGATCTCCATATCTAATTTTTAGATCTTCAAAACGTTGTTTAAGAGTAACAATTTTATCATGTTTCACTCTTTTATCTGAGTAGTTTAATATCTCTGATTCTGTTAAAGCTCCATTTCTAAAAGGATTTTTTAATATAATATGCTCTTCAATAATAGCTGCAACTTCAGGATATCCAAGGGATTTAACAAGTTTTCCTCCAGTTTTTGCATGATCTTCACCTGTTTTAAGGCTTTGCATTTTGGTTATGTCATGCAGTAAACAAGATGCCTCAAGCAATAATAAATCTATATCTTCTCCCATTAAGTTTGCTCGTTTTGCAATAAATATTGCAACTCGTGATACAGTTTTGCTATGGCGGATTATATGAATTGGAACTTTATATTTATTTAGGATAGTATAGCATTCTTTTTGAGTTGGTATAACCATAATTAATCAATTGAAACTATTGCCTGCGCAATAAGTATTCTGTCATTAGGATGCCTAAGCTTTAGCTCATATTGATTAACAAAAAGACCATTTATAGTTACAAGGATCTTATTGATTGTATCCAAGTCTAATACCATCTTTTCTTCTAATAAGAGCTTTCTATCCTTTATTTTTTTAAAATTTTTTGGGCAGTAACTGATTTTATCCTCATTCTCATCTATAAGAAGACTAAAGAGAGGATAACCTTGTGTTCTACATATAATAGGTCTATATTCATAAAGAAGACATCTCTTTTTTTCAAGCAAAGGGCATGGTCCTCGGTAATTAGGATCTTTTATGATATTAATACACTTATTTAAAAGTATATCCCTTTCTATCCCTCTTAAACTTTCAAATCCTTTTTTAAGATAATAAGCTTCAATTGGGAAAAGGCTAAGATGGTAATTACAACACTCATCACAGCCTTCCTTACATTGTATATCATCTTTATATTTTTCTTTTATTTTACTCGTTATTGATTCAATGCCTTTTATTAAATTTAAATAATTAGAAAAATCTTTATTATTCAATAATCCTACCTTAGAAAAGAATTTGTTCTTTTTTTATTTCTTAATAATAAATATAATGATATAATTATTTTTTTAGAAAAAACTTATTTGATCAATTTCCTATTTAGTTTTTTTAGAAATCTTTGAGTAGCAACATGTTCAATAGATAAAGTGGCATCTCTTTGTTCTTTTTTAATATATAAGCAAATACTAAAAAAAATTCCAACTAAAAATTAAGGCAAAAGAATAAAAAATATTTTCTTTATTAAATGACACAAAATAATATTGCTAAATAAAAATTTCAAATTGCTATTTTTTTGTATTTTTTATAAATTACTATATAATTTAATTAGTTCGTAAAAGAAAAATGAAGTGCGAACTAATTAAAACCAAAAAAATTTGTGTTAAAGCTTGTGTGGTCGGGTTTTATACCCGACCATTTAACTAATTCTATTTAATAGAACTAATAAATAAAGGTAAAAAAAATATGGAGAAAAAAAAGAAATTTGGGATTGAAAAGGAATCTTTTTTGAAATTTCTTGCTATAATAAAAGAAATTTTTTATGAGTTTATAAATGACAGATGTTTGATGGTTGCTGCGTCTCTTGCATTTGTTACACTTTTATCATTAGTTCCAATCACTGTGATTTCTCTTTCTTTTCTTTCAAGATTTAAATTCTCACAAGAGAATTTTCAGGATCTAATTTTTCAATACCTTCTTCCAAGTGGACCTGTTCAAAATATTATCAAACAATTTATAAATACTTTTGCACAAAACACTACAACCTTAAGCATATTTGGAGGACTTGTTTTAGCGTTTGTTGCCGTATCTTTGCTCAATATTGTTGAAGAGGTTTTTAATAATATATGGGGAGTGAAAGGGAAAAGACGTCTTATCAGCAAATTTACATCTTTTTGGAGTATTTTGACTTTTGGTCCTCTTTTATTAGCTGTTTCATTTATGATAACTGGGATGGTTGCTAAATTGCCACTTATAGGATCTGTTATGAAAATCCCTATAGTTGATAATCTTTTAAAGCATAGTCTACCATTTTTATTGATTGCAACAGCAATATTTTTTATGTATCGCCTCTTGCCATATTCACATGTAAAGTTTTTACCAGCAGCTTTTGGTGCGGCTTTGGCTGCTATGTTATTCATGATTGCTCGGACTGGTTTTAGAATCTATGTTATTCATTATGCTCATCTTGATAGGATTTATGGAATGTTAGGTGTTATACCAATGTTTCTTATTTGGCTCTATTTTTCATGGGCTCTTGTCTTGTTTGGAGCAGAGATTGCTTATACTCTTCAGCATTATCAGCCAATGGATATGTCGAAAAAAGAGCCAATTGATTTGAGTAGCAGAAATCTTGATGCTTATTATGGAATAAGAGTGGTTCTTGAGATTGCTCAAAATTTTCTTGCAGGGAATCCCCCGCTTTTAATTTACCAATTAGCAGAGAGATGGGATGTTGACCCAGAAAAGATAAAATCATTAGCAGAAAAGTTAAAAGAAGAGGATATAATATCAACTGCTAATGGTAGTCCTGAAAAATATTTACCTGCAAGGAACCCTGAAACAATAACCATAGAGGAGATTGTCAAAACAGTTTATGGGAATCTTTTTGAGGTAGCAGAAGTCCCTGAGGATAAAATTCAAGAAGTAATTCGCTCTATGTTTGATAAAACACAAAAAGAGATGAAGGAAAACTTTGGGAATGAAACAATAAAATCACTTTTAGAAAAGATTGAACAGTAAATTTAATCAGTTCACACTAAAAGATGAAGTGTGGATTAATAAAATCAAATATGTTCCATTTTTCGGGCTAATTTTCTAAAAAACCTTTTATTTTTAAATATTCTGCATTTAAAATTGCAGCCCCTGCTGCTCCTCTTATAGTGTTATGAGTTAAGATATAAAATTTATAATCTAAAATTGGACAGCGACGAATACGGCCTATTGTGCAAACCATTCCTTTATCTCTTTCTCTATCAAAGCGAGGCTGGGGCCTATCTTTTTCATCAAGAACCACTATAGGTTTTGTAGGCGAAAAAGGGAGGTTTAATCCATTTAGAGGATTAAAATTTTTAAGTGTAGAAACAAGGTCATCAATAGAGGCTTTTTCAATTAATGATAAGCTAACAGCTTCTAAGTGGCCATCTTTTACATTTACCCTATTGCAAGAAGCACTTATTTTGATATCAGCAAAATGGAACTTACCATTTTTATAATCCCCAAGAATTTTTAATGGTTCAGTTTCTACTTTTTCTTCTTCCCCTGAAATAAAAGGAATAACATTATCAATAATATCCATGGAAGCAACTCCTGGATATCCAGCCCCACTTAACGCCTGCATTGTTGTAACAATAATTCTATCGATTCCATATCTTTTATGCAAAGGAGCTATACCTAATACTAATCCTATCGTAGAACAGTTAGGATTTGTTACAATAAAACCTTTAGAATCATTTTTTTTCTTCTGATAAACAATCGAATCAAGATGTTCACTATTTACTTCTGGGATTAAAAGGGGCACATCATCATCCATTCTATGGTTTTTTGAATTACTACTAACAATATAACCAGCTTTTGCAAAGTTTTCTTCAATAGGCCCAGCAACAGATGAATCAAGAGCAGAAAAAACTAATTTGCAATCAAGGTTAGGTTGGCACTCTTTTAATACCATTTTCCTAATCTTTTCTGGTATAGGCGTTTCAAGTTTCCATCTGGAAACCATTACATTTTCATATCTCCTTTTGGCGGATCTTTCTGAAGCAGCGATTTCGGTAATTTCAAACCAAGGATGATTTTCAAGGAGCTGAATAAAACGTTGCCCAACCATACCGGTAGCACCTAAAATTCCGACTGGTATTTTATCCATCCTTACCCCCATAAACTTTTTTAAGTGTTTTCTATATCATTCTTTATATTAGAGATCAACTAATTTTCTTGCAACATTCCAAATAATATTTAAATTAATGTCATCCGAAAATTTGAAGGTAAAGTCATTAAAGAGATTGTAATTAAATAGAGGATTATAAATATCAAAAGGTTTTATAAAGAAAACCTCATAATATTAAAAAGTTAAGAAACAAGAAACTTTTGTTTTGTGGGCTAAACAGAGGCGGCTTCTGCTACCATATCGCCGACCTCGGTTGTAGAGTAACCCATCTTGCCAGCTGATAGATCCTTAATTTTAGACAGGGCAAACATTATACCCTTTTCTACCTTTGAAGCAGCCTTTTCCTCACCCAAATACTCAAGCATCATTTGCAAAGCACTTATTGCAGCTAAAGGGTTAATAACATTTTTCCCTGCATATTTTGGTGCAGACCCCCCTATTGGCTCAAACATGGATACACCTTCAGGATTGATATTTCCACCTGCGGCTATACCCATACCACCCTGAATCATAGCCCCTAAATCTGTTATGATGTCTCCAAACATATTGTCAGTAACAATAACATCAAACCATTCTGGGTTTTTTACCATCCACATGCAGGTAGCATCAACATGAGCATAATCAGTCGTAATATCTGGATATTCTTTTGCTATTTCATAAAAGGCTCGCTCCCAAAGATCAAAGGCATAGGTTAAGACATTGGTTTTACCACAAAGGGTAAGTTTTTTTGCCTTATTCCTCTTTTTAGTTAACTCAAAGGCATATCTTAAACATCTTTCTACCCCTTTTCTCGTGTTGATCGATTCCTGTATTGCGATCTCATCAGGTGTTCCTTTTTTTAAAAACCCTCCAGCTCCAACATAAAGACCTTCAGTATTTTCCCTTACTACTACAAAGTCTATATCATCAGGTCCTTTATCTTTAAGAGGAGTTTCAACATTAGGATATAATTTTACAGGTCTCAAATTAATATATTGATCAAGAGAAAATCTAAGTTTTAAAAGTATTCCTTTTTCTAATATTCCTGGCTTTACATCAGGATGACCTATTGCACCTAAATATATTACATCCATCTTGCGAAGTTCTTCTAAAACTGAACCAGGTAATGTTTCACCACTCTTTAAGTATCTTTCACCACCAAGGTCATAATGATGTAATGTATATTGAAATCCCTCTGCTTTAGCAACAGAAGAGAGTACTTTTATTCCTTGCTCAATAACTTCTGGACCTGTTCCATCACCAGGTATTACTGCTATTTGGTAAGCTTTTTTCATAAACTTTCCCTTTCTTTACTTAATGACTTTCAATCTCGTCATCCACTATTTTTTGAGGTGGGTTACGATAATTAAATATTTTTATCTGGCCAGTATTTAAAATAATAACACGTATTTTATAAGGGCTTACTAACCTTACAATAGCTTGCATTCCTTTTGTTATGCCAACAAACCCTTTTGCTTTTAGAGGCTTTGGATTTAAAATAAGAACCCTATAAACATAAGGATTTACCTTTTTTATTCCCAGTATCCCATATTTGTTAAATATCGTTTCCCATATTGAGACAGCAATTCCTAAATTAACAAATATCAATAATACCAAGATAATAATAAAGGATGAAAATATTTTTTTAATCATTGTTTTATTATTTTATTTTGTGCTTTTACTTATCTTTTTTAACTTTTTACCTATCTCTTCCAATTTTTTTGAAGTTTCTTTAGCAATGGATTGACTCTTTTTTTGAATCTCTACTAACCTTTTTTCAAACGTATTCATTCCACCTGTTCTATTATATGCTATAATAGATATTATTAAAGCAATAATTGAAATGATAAGAGCTAAGGTAGAAGTAAGATTTCCTTTTTGATTAAACTTCTTCATGTTTTTATTTTTACCAAAAATTTATTATTTAGTCAAACATTTTCCTTTTTTCAGTTTATTACAAAAATATAGACAACAAGGGAAATAGCAATTTAAATATCCTTTTTGTCTACAACTTCGGAAGAAGTGCCAGCAAAAGAAGGATTTTACTAAATATTTAATTATAATAAAAAAATGTTAGGTGTAATTCATATTTTTTTAGGAAGTTTCTTAAATAGTGATAGAAAAAATTTCAAAAAAGTTTTGTGATTTCATCCCTTTCAAATTTAGGGAAAGGGATAGCCCCTTTTTTAGTTATTGCAATTACTTTTCCATCTCCTTCAACTATTTTGCCAATAGGGGTGATCAATATCTTTTCTTTAGAGAATCTATTTATAATGGCTGATTCATTTTTTGCTGATGTAGTGATCAAAAGAGAACCAGAAGCAAGGAGTCCAAATGGATTAATTTTAAATGGTTCACAAAGGATTTTTGCCTCTGGAAGCATTGGGATTTTTTCAATATCTACTATAATATTTACATTAGAAGCAGAAGCAAGTTCATAAAGTCCTGTTGATATACCCCCTTCTGTTGGGTCGTGCATACTTGTTATTTTAGCTGTTTCATTTGCGATAATTGCTTCTTTTGCTACAGATATCCCTGGGTTATAAATATATTTAGATGCTTTTTTAATAACAGGGAGAGATACTCCTTTTTTTAAAAGTAAATCTTTTTTTTCTTTTGCTATAACAGCCACCCCCTCAATAGGGATTACTTTTGTTAGAAAAAGGATATCCCCTGGCTTTGCACCTGATGAGCTGATAAGCTTTTCTCTTTTAACCTCTCCTATCATTTGCCCAACTGTTATCACCCTATCTAACCCATAAGTTATCTCACTATGACCACCAATAAGGGCAATGTTGTAATTTTTACATGTTATATATACATCAGAAAAGATAGAATCAACCAACTTAGTATTTGTTTGTTTTTCAGGGAGCAGAAGAGTTATTGAAAACCATTTTGGAATAGCACCCATTGTTACAACATCATTCATATTGATTACAACAGTATAATATCCGATCCTATCAGTAGCAAACGTTATGGGATCAGTTGAAACAACCAAAACCATGTCACCCATTTCTATTGCTGCAGCATCTTCTCCTATTTGAGGACCAATTATCAACCTTTTATCATCTGTTTTATATTTTAAAAGAAGGGATGAAAGTATGCTATTTTTAACCTTTCCTACTGAAAGTGTCTCTTTTATCAAATTAAGCCTCCTTTATTAATTGTTCTGCTTAAAAGTTTTTAATTGTCTGCAAAAGAAAAATAAAATCTGGACTAATTACTCTGATGTCTCTCTCTTAAAAGGTCGTTTACAATTTTTACAGGATTAAAGGTTTCAATAGGCACTTCAACAAAAACAGTTGTCCAGTAAGCCATTGCACCATTCCATAGTCCTGGAAGCTCCAATGCTTTAAGTTTCATCCCTTCCTTAAACTTTATTGATATAAATACTGACGAGTGGTCTGCAAACTTGGTCAGATCAAATTTTTCACCCTTATAATTTCTTAT
Source organism: Deltaproteobacteria bacterium (assembly GCA_019308145.1). GTDB lineage: Bacteria > Desulfobacterota > JAFDIG01 > JAFDIG01 > JAFDIG01 > JAFDIG01. The sequence goes on from JAFDIG010000026.1 coordinate 12,135, forward strand.
TCCACATACAATATCCACAGGATTAAAATGGGTAGAGGAATTAAAAATCTTTTTTTGTTTATCAGAACTCATATCGATTTGTGAAGACTCTATGATTTGCAGGGTAGGGGTTGAATCATAACCTTCCACCCAGAAAGGGCCTCCACCTGGCTCACCTTCATTTTTTACCATTCCACATACCCTAATAGGGCGGTTTAATCTTTCATAAATATAACTTTCCTTTTCTTTTTTAGAAAAAAGAGCAAAATTTTGAGGAAAAATAATGTTTAGCTTCCCTTTGGAAAATAAAATCAATTCATTTAACTCTTTATCATCCAATTCATCTTTTTCTATTTTTTTGAGATAATTAAATATTTTTTCTTGAAGATATATAAGGTAACCTGCTAAGACCTTTTTATACTTGGTTTCTATTGGTTTATATCTATCGGTTGTTACATTATCGATATTTTTTATAAAGATAAAATCTGCATTTATGGAATTGAGATTTTTTAAAAGTGCTCCATGGCCACCAGGCCTAAAGAGTAATCTTTTATTTTTATCACGTATTGGATGATTGTTCATATCAACTGCAATGGTATTAGTAGATGGCTCTTGCATAGAAAAGTCTGTATTTAAAACAAGATTAAACCTTTTTTCATATAGATTTTTTATATTTTTATAAAAGGATTTTACTATCTTCTCATGTTCTGGCAAAATAGTAAAATGGAGATTTATTTGATTATCTCTATTTTTTATATATAGAGTGGCTTCAACTATATGTTCTTCTAAAGCAGTGCGGATATGATCGGGATATGCATGAAATTTTATCAAAGCTTTTGGCAGATGACCATAATTTAGCCCATCAGAGGTGAGAAGATATCGCAAAATTTCACCATAAATGCCTTTATTAATTTCTTCTTCTATACTCAATTTATGTTGAGCCATGATGTGGTTAAGATCTTGATAAAAAGGAAATCTTTTAATTGAATAAGCAAATTCTAAGAATTCCTTATATTGTTTATCCTTGTTTTCTAATGGTTTGATATCATCTATCTTTGCAGGATAATGATGATTATAAATAGTAAAAAGAGACCTAAACATCCTACTTGCAGCACCAGATGCTGGAACAAATTTAATAAAATCATACTGTTTTAATCTTTCTTTATAAAGGTTTATAATTTTAACCATTTCAGTTTCAGATATTGCTACTATACCATCTCCAATGGTCGCGGGCTTAACAATTTTTAAAAAGGGTGCACCCTTTTTAAAGAGTTCTATTTCAGTTAAAAGATCATCAAGCTTCTTTCCCATATCTTTTATTTGAATTATATCCCTATCACTAAAGATATCTTTTGATATCATCATATCAATACTCCTTAGCTCCTTATTTTAGTAAAATATTTTATTTTGATATTAAAAGCTGATGAAATGGATTATTATTAAAATGATATTTTTTAATTTTAAAACTATATCAAACAATGCCTTTTTTACAAAGGGTTTTTATCTAAAATATTATTCTTACAAAACCCAAAAATGTATTAAAAACCCAAAAATGTATTAGAGGTAGTTTTTAGGCTAAAAGAGAATAAATAAAGATTATTTTCAACAAAAAAATCAATTTTTTCATACTATGAATCTATCTTTTAAATTTCTTTGCTCCGATGATAAAGGTAGGATTTTTATTTAAGGATGTAAGTAAAAAAGGATAGGATAATCAACTGATAGTGATATTAATAATAATTTTTTAATTTTTTATATTTTTAATTATTTTTATGCATCTCTTCTTCTGCTTCTATCCAATCTTTATATTTTTCTTCTATGGTCTTTTTTTCGTGCATAATTTTTTGATGACGTTTCTTAAGTTCTTCTGGAATATTCTTTTTATTTTTTGATAAATAATCATAAATTGCTTCATCTAAAGCATCAGCTGCCAAAACTGAACAGTGGATTTTTACTGGTGGTAATCCCCCAAGAGATTCTACTATTTTAGTCTTATTAATCTTTAGCGCTTCTTTAATACTTTTCCCTTTAGCTAAATCAGTGATAACAGAGCTTGTAGCAATTGCGGCTGTGCATCCAAAGGTTTCAAATTTTATATTTGAGATTATATCTTCTCCATTTTTTTTCTTGCGAACCTTTATATAAAGCCACATTACATCACCGCAAACAATATTGCCTACCTTTCCAATGCCATCAGGGTTTTTTATTTTCCCTTGATTATGTGGATTGCGAAAGTGCTCTATTACTTTTTTAGTATACATTTTTTTTAAATGGTGAAATTTTCCTTAGATTTTTTATTACGTTTGCTAAAGTTTCAATAAGATAGTCAATATCTTCCTTTTTTGTCCATCTTCCCAAGCTTACTCTTAAAGAGCCATGAGCTTCTTGAGGTTTAAATCCGATTGCTAAAAGCACATGTGATGGTTCCAGTTTTGGCGAAGAGCAAGCAGAGGCAGTAGAGGCAGCAATTCCATATGAATCAAGATGCATAACAATCGATTCACCTTCAACAAATTCGAACCAAAAGTTAGCATTATTAGGTAACCGTTTTTTTGGATGACCATTTAAATGAGAACCTGAAATTTTATTTAAGACCCCCTTTATTAATCTATCTCTTAGTTTAATTAATTTTTGAGATTCTTTTTCCATCTCTTTGTTACAAATTTCTACTGCTTTGGCAAAACCAACAATAGCTGGGACATTAACAGTTGAGGACCTTAAGCCAAATTCATGTCCTCCGCCATGTAGAAGTGGTTCAATTTTTACTCCTTTTCTAACAAATAAGCAAGCTGCTCCTTTAGGCCCATACATTTTATGAGATGAAGCAGTAAGCAAATCAATATTCATTTTTTTTACATCAATAGGGATTTTTCCAAAACTTTGAGCAGCATCAGTATGGAAATAGATATTTCTTTTTCGACAAATTTCTCCTATTTCACCAATTGGTTCAATGGTTCCGATTTCATTGTTTGCATGTATTACAGAAACCAAGATTGTTTCATCTTTTATCATTTTTTTGAGACTATCTAAATTAACAATCCCGTATTTATCAATATCCAATTTTTCAATTTCAAACCCTTGTTTTTTTAACCATTTTGCAGTATTTATAACACAATTATGCTCAATAGGTGAAATAATTATATGGTTTCCTCTATTTTTATTAGCAAAAGCCACCCCTTTTAAAGCAAGATTATTGCTTTCTGTTGCAGAGCTATTAAAAATTATTTCATTTGATGTAGCTTTCAATGTTTTAGCAATGATTTCTCTGCTATTTTCTAACGCTTCTTTTGCATTCTGCCCAAAAGTATGTAAAGAAGCAGAATTTCCAAATTCATTTAAAAAATAGGGTTTCATCGCACGAAAGACACGAGGATCAACGGGGGTAGTGGCTGCATAATCTAAGTATATCCTTTTAATTTCTTTGTTTACCATGATTTTTTACTTTATGGATTTATCAAGCTTTATTTTTTATAAATATGATTAAGACTATTCTTTGATCAAATCCTTTAAGGTCATAGAGTTTAAAGTAGTATTCAAAAGATCTTGCATTTTTTCCCAAACATTTCTTGTCAAGCATATCTTTTCGCGTGGGCAATTATATCTTTGCTCTTTTTCATAAGCTATGCACCTAATAGGTGCTATTGTTTTTTCTAAAATTCTTATTATTTCTCCTACCGTGATTTTTTGAGGAGGCCGTGTTAGGTAGTAACCACCTTGAGCACCTCGTTTTGCTTTGACTAACCCTGCCCTTTCTAATTTTGAAATGATCTTTTCTAAATAATCAAAAGAGATGTTTTCCTCCTGACTGATATTCTTAATCGAGCAAATTTTCTTTGACTTTGCTAAATATACCATTGCCCTAAGGCCATAACGAGTTGTTGAAGAAATTTTCATAATATTAAAACCGACTATATTAGTCGGATTTAATATAGCAATAATATAAAGAAGTGTCAAGTAAAATCTTTTAATTTTTAAGGAATAATAAGAGCAATTGAAGCAGATATAATTTATCAATCTCCCCTTAATTTCTTCCTATAAAACATTAGAGCTCCCCCTGCTTTTAGGATCTCCATCTCCCTGGCCGTTAGATCTATCTTTGTCCAGAATTCAAAAGAATTGGTTAAATCTTGTACCTTTATTCTATCCTCTTTAAGATTAAGATCAATTTTTAAGAGATCACCCAAGTTTACTCTTTCGTAATCCTCATCATTTATCAAAAGTGGTAATATCCCAACATTTATCAGATTAGCTCTATGTATTCTTGCAAACGATTTTGCAATAACAGCCTTTACCCCAATATGCATAGGTGCCAAAGCTGCATGTTCTCTGCTTGATCCTTGCCCATAATTTACCCCTGCAAGGATTATAGAACTTCCTTTTTGTTTAGCTCTTTCATAAAAGCTCGGATCTACAACAGTAAAAAGGTATTTTGAGATCTCTGGAATATTGGATCTCAATGGAAGGACATCAGCTCCCCCTGGAACTATATGATCGGTAGTTATATTATCACCAAGTTTTATTAAAACCTCTGCTTCTATACTCTTTTTAAGAGGTTCTTTGAGTTTAAGGGGAACAATGTTAGGTCCTCTTATTATCTCTACTAAATCAGGTTCAGGCGATGGGGAAAGTATCATTGAATCGTCTGTATTAAATCTTTCTGGTTCGCTGATTTCTATAGGCTCCACTTTAAGTGATCGTGGATCAGTTATATAACCATTAATTGCTGAAGCAATAGCAGTTTCAGGGCTAACAAGGTAGACAAGAGCATCCTTTGTTCCGCTTCTGCCAAGGAAATTTCTGTTAAAAGTTCTTAAACTTACTCCTTTTGTTGGAGGGGCAAACCCCATACCAATACATGGTCCACAACCTGCTTCAAGGATCCTTACCCCAGCAGATAATATCCATTTTAGAGCTCCATTTCTCTGAAGCTCTAACAGGACATTTCTTGAGCCTGGATTTAATGCAACACTAACATTTGGATGAATTTTCTTTCCTTTAAGCATTAAAGCAACCCTCATGAGGTCTCTAAAAGAGGAATTAGTACAACTGCCTATAGCTATTTGATCCACCTTTTTCCCTTCTATATCCTTAACCCTAACTACATTGTCTGGAGAATGAGGCTGAGCTACTAACGGTTCAAGAAGATCAAGATCTATTTCTATTTCTTCCTCATATTCTGCATCTGGATCTGGTAGAATTTCAACCCAATCTCTTTCCCTTCCTTGTGCCTTCATAAAGGCATAAGAGATTTCATCGCTCGGGAAAATCGATGTTGTAGCGCCAAGCTCTGCTCCCATATTTGTTATGGTAGCCCTTTCAGGAATGGATAGATACTTTATCCCTGCGCCTGTATATTCAAATACTTTATTAACTCCACCTTTAACAGTTAGCATTTGTAATAGCTTTAGTATTATATCTTTTGCAGAAATAAATGGTTTTAATCTCCCCTTTAGGTTCACTTTAACGATCTTTGGGATTGTTATATTATAAGGTTCACCTGCCATAGCCAAAGCAACATCTAACCCCCCTGCACCTATAGCAACCATTCCTAATCCACCACTTGTTGGAGTATGGCTGTCAGATCCAAGGAGGGTTTTCCCAGGGATAGCGAATCTTTCAAGGTGAACTTGATGGCATATACCATTTCCAGGTCGTGAAAAGTAAACTCCATATTTAGCAGCAGAAGTTTGAAGAAAGCGATGGTCATCAGCATTTCTAAAAGTTGTTTG
>JAFDIG010000027.1 GCA_019308145.1 Deltaproteobacteria bacterium
GAAGATTTAAATATTCAGATAATACCAGTTGCTACAAAAGCAGATAAAATCAATAGATCACAGCTAAATAAACAAGTAAAAATAATAAATGAAAAACTTTTGTTATCAGAAAAGGTGCTTATTCCTTTTTCTGCAAAAACAAGACTTGGGGTAAAAGAGTTATGGCAGAGGATACTTTTATCAGCAGGAATATCACAAAAGGATATAAAAAAAGGGAGAAGATTTTAGATTAATCATTATGAATTGTTATCTTTATAGCTCTAACAAGGGTTAACATAAAATATTTTTTCATTTTAATTAATTCGCTTTTTATTCTTTTGTAAATTAATAAGTTTTAATGCTTATGAGATAGAAAAAACCAGCCCTAAAGACTACACCTTTTCTTTTTTTACAAGTTCATATAACCTATTTTCTTTAAATATTTTTACAAGTTCTAAATCAATATGGTTATCTTTAGCCTCAAGCTTTAAAATCTTTATAGCTTCTTGAGGGGTTATCGATTTCTTATATGGACGATCCCAAGCAGTAAGAGCGTCATAGATATCAGCTATAATCATAATTTTTGATTGAAGAGGGATTTTGTCTTCTTTTAGTCCTCTTGGATAACCTGTGCCATCCAACCTTTCATGATGTCCATAAGCTATCTCAGGAAGATTTTTAAGATCCTTTGTCCATGGTATTTGAGAAAGAAATCTAAAAGAATGGATTACATGAGATTGTATTTCTTTTCTTTCTTCCTCTGTTAATGAACCTTGAACAATAGTAAGCTTTTTTACTTCTTGAGATTCAAGACAGTTAATACCAGCAATAGATAAATTGCCTAATCTTTTTATATTTTTTCTTAAATCCTCTGAAAAGAAAAAAGGACAAGCCGCTTTCTCAACCCATAAAAAATATTTATCTATTTCTTTTATTTTTTTATTGTATTCCTTGTCTATTATCTCAAAGCTTTTGGTTTGATCTATCCTTTTCCCGTTATTATTTAGCATCTCAAACTTTTTTTTGTAAAGCTCGCTTTTTAACCGTTCTTTTATCAGTTCAAATCGATATTTGATTTTTTCTTTTTCAAAAGGATAAAGCTTTTCTGCTTTTACAAGCAGATGTTTTGCTATTCCTATTTTGCCAAAATCATGCAAAAGAGCAGCATATCTTAGCTCTCTAATCTCTTCAGGGGAAAACTTTACATCCTTGAATTTTCCTTTTGATGTTTCATTTATTTTTTCAGCTAAAGCAACACTTAATTTAGCTACACGTTCTGAATGACCTTTTGTGGTTGGATCTCGAGATTCTATTGCAGTTACACTTGCTTTGACTAAGCCTTCAAAAAGATTTTCTATACTCTCATAAAGCATTGCATTTTCGATAGATATAGCAGCTTGTCCTGCAAGAGAAGATATAATTTCAATTGAATGTTTATCATAAGGAATTACCTCTCTTTTTGCTATTTCAGGGGAGGTAAGAAAAATATCCTTTTTTCTTTTTCGGTTAATAAGTTGTAAAACGCCTATGATCTCATCACGATGATCGATAAGAGGGATAGCTAACATTGATTTGGTGTAATAATTATTTTTTATATCAAAGTCTTTGTTAAAAGTATAAGGCTTATCTTTAGGAATATTATAAGCATCTTTTATGTTCACAATTTCCCTTGTCTTTGCTACATAGCCAGCAATACTTTCTTTGCTGATCTTCATAGTAAAGGACTTCATATCAATTGGGCGAGAAAAATTTCTGGTATAGCTAAATTGCAACATCTTTTCTTGATCTTTTTTTGGATTTTGATTTTCAATAACAAGATAAATGCTTCCCGCATCAGAGGAAGTGATGTCAAGGCTTTTATCTAAAATCAATCCTAAAAGAGCATTTAGGTCTCTTTCAGCAGCGAGGGAAATACCAATTTTATTTAATGTATCCAGCTCATTTTGTACCTTTTCTATTTTTTTATTCAAGCTAAGCCCTTTTTTGGCAAGCTCCATAAAAGAAAAAATCCTTTTTATTTTAAATAAGAGCTCATTCTTCTCAAAAGGGACAAATATTATCTCTCCATTTATTCCTGAAAGCAAAGAAAAATTATTTATATTTTTTTTGTTTTCTATAAGGAGTATACCAGGTGCAAAAGGTGTTAGAATACTTTTTTCAAAAGAGGAAAAAGGCATATCCCAAAGAATTACAACCCATGGGTTTTCTTTTATATTATCTTTTATCTCTTTTATAGAGGGTAATTCTCTCCATCTGAACTGCTCAAAATCTTTGAGGGTTTCTTTTAATTTATCCTTATTTGCTTCCCCGCAATATATTATCTCTTTTTTGTATTTCATTATTCTTTTATTTTGGTATGATTTTTCCCCTAAGTAAAGAGAAATTTTTTTCTGATGAAAGGATATAAAATTCTTTTAGCTTCCAGGGGTCCCTACTTTTTCTGTCAAATAGTTCAGTATTCAGGTAAGTTATCTCCTTGGCTGTTTTATATGAACGAAGTTTTAGCCCTGCTGACAAAAAGATAGGCCATGGTCCTGCAAAGTCCCAGAGGTGAGCTCCAAAGAATGTACCACAGCCTCGACCAATGGTTGGCCAACATAAACTTAAAACCGCACAGGAAGGATTCATAAGCTTGCAATCTGAAAAGTCCCAGTTGAATTTTTCATAAAAGGAATCATTACATAGAAATATTGATTGAGATGTTATCTGTTGATCAATTGGGTATATAATGCTTTTTTTCTCATTAATTGTAAAGGCATTTTGAACAAAAAAGGAGTGTTCCCCATCAGAGAAAAACAGCTCCCCAAGTTTAGGGAAATATACATAAGAAAGCCATGGTTTTAATTCTTTAATTAAACCTATTGATATACCAAAATTTGGCATGTAGTTAGAATATGCCCTTGTGCCGTCAATAGGATCTATTACCCAGATATAAGGAATCCTTTCAAGATCCCTCTGATCTAAAGTTTCATTATTTGGGTCTTCCTCATCTATCAATATATGGTCTGGGCTTTTGATCAAATCAGCGATTACACTATGTGCAAAGGTTGAGATTTCAATATCAGCCCTTGTTATAACTGAATTATCAGGCTTTAGTTGAAATCTAATATCTGAGATCAGCTCACAAGCAATCTTTCCCCCTATATAAGCGATATGTTTCATTCTTTTTAAATATTCTTCTTTCATATTTTGTTGTTTACCCTTTCAAGGTATTTAAGATATTTTTCTGATTTTTCGAATAGATCTACAAGTTCTTTTAAAGAACTAACAGACAAGATTCCTCTTTTTTTGAATTCTATCTTTTCAAAGATCCGTGAGATACCAATAAAGCCTATTCCTTTATCCTTTATAAGTTCATGATCTCGTAAAGAATCGCCAACAAATAGGATCTCATTTCTTTTAATATTATAGTTTTTGATGATAAAATCAATTTGATCGCCTTTTTTAAAATTTGTTCTATAGCCAAAAAAACCATCTAACAAATTATCAATTTTGTTGAGTTTTATATATTTGTTAATAATCTCTTCTTTTGTACTACTGCAGATAAATCGTTTGATTCCCTTTTTTTTAAAATAACTTAAGATAAGTATAACATCAGGAAATATTGGATAATCAAAAATAGCCTCTATTTTTTTTGTCTCAAAGGTTTCAACCACTTCTTTATTTTTTGGATGATTTGGAAAGATGGTTTCTATTTGGGCAGCAAAATCCATACCAGTTGTATCTAAATATCTTTTTTTAGCTTCTTCTTTTGAGATATTGTAATTTTCTGTGATTAGTTTTACCCCTAAGTCGGTTAAAAAACCCATGGTATCTGCTATAGTTCCATCAAAATCAAATATAATTGCCTTTACCTTCTCTTTTAAAAGATTGTTTTGTTTTAAAAAGAAATTCCATAATAGAAATGTTCTTAAGATTACGATACTGTTTGTTTGGATGAATAGAACAAAAAGAGTAAAGAAAAGAAAGATAGGATGAATGTATGTCATCAATCCACCAATAAAAAGCAAAAAGAGTCTTAAGTCCCTACCCCTTCCTGCTGCGATCCATCTCCCTTTGTACTTATAGCCTAAATTAGCTACTGACTTTGCAGATGTGTAACTTACCATCAAATTCCCTAAGATCGCTAATATAGATATAATGGTTATGAACAACGAATTCCAATATATACCGAATATCTCTTTGTTTGCTATTTTAATTAATGAATAATAAAAAGTCCCTAAAAGAATAATAGCATCACCATAACGGTCAAGGATTGCGTCAATGAAATCTCCTAATGGGGATTGCATATATTTAAGGCGTGCTATTTCTCCATCACAACCATCCAAAATACTTGCTAATTGCACTAAAAAAGCACCAACAATAGCATGACCGCAAAAAAAAGCTACACTACTTATAATGGCAACTATGAAACTTATGAAAGATATTTGATTTGGTGTGATATCCTTTTTTATTTTAAGAAGTAAAGGGGTAAAGATATTTATTGAAAATTTTCTGTTTATTTTTCGTGAAATAAAACCATCAGCTGGTTTAATCAACCTATTACACAATAACTTTTTAGCCTTTTTATATGCCTTTTCATCATCTACATCTATCCAAAAGCTATCTTTAATATCAAAAGCTCTAACTCTTCCTTGTTCACTCATTATCTTTATTGCACCAGAGAGCGAATAGTCAGAATTTAATTCAATACTTTTTTCTATTGCATTAAAGATATTAGGGGTGCAAAGAAAAATTCCTGTATCATAACCATTATATTTTGAGATATTTTTTCCTATATTAACAATTTTATTCTTTTCAACAAAAACCTTTGTAACATCATGGATGTCAACAAGATTATTATCTTTAATTTTAAAATCAACAGCAAGAACAACTTCATTGTTTGCTAATTTTTCAGCCATTAGTTTTTCAAGTATAGATTCATCAAAGATATGATCGCACATTAAGAGAACAAAATTCTCATTTATAAAATCTTTTGCCTTAAGGAGAGACAGACCATTTTCCTTTTCCCATTCATTATTTATGATATGAGTTATTTTTATATTTTCCCTTTCGCTAACAGTATCAAGAAAAGTTCTAACCTTTTCACCATTATATCCTGTTACAATATAAAAATCCGTTAGCCCTTTTCTTTTTGCTGTTAATATCACACGTTCAATCAATGTTAGTCCCAAAAGAGGAATTAGAGGTTTTGAATCCTCTTTTTTTGATAGTCTACTTCCTTTGCCAGCTGCTATTATTACACATTTCATTTAAAAAAGTCCCTATTTAGAATAAATAGATTTTTTTTATACTTATTATTTTACCTCTTATATCTTTAATCTAATTGGAGAAGTGAATAACCACAAAAAATATAAAAAAGCAAATTTTTTAGGAGAGATAAAGAGTTTGTTAATGTTGATTTATTACCATTTTGAGAAAAATATTGCAAGGATGAAAAAATAATATTATTAAAATTCTTTTTTGATTTATACCTTAAATAAAAAATTCTTTTACTTTTTCTGAGCTTGACTTCTTTTCCCTTTTTCAGTTAAATGATAAAAAACAAAGGGAAAGCAATGAAGAAAAAAGGAAGAATATTAGGACTTGATGTAGGGGATAAGACAATAGGGATAGCAATAAGCGATCCTCTCTTTATGACCGCTCAAGGTATAAGCACTGTTTATAGAAAAAGTATGAGAGAAGATATTGAAGCCTTAGAAGATATTATTAAAAAATATAATATTTCTCTAATAATATGTGGTTTTCCTAAAAGAGTGGATGGCTCTATAGGGGAGCAGGCTATAAAGGTAAAGGATTTTTCATCTGAAATAGAGGCTTACTTTAAAATTCCTGTAATACTTTGGGATGAAAGATTTTCTACATCCTCTGCCACAAGAACATTGCTTGAAGCAGATCTCTCACGCAGAAAGAGAAAAAAGGTGATAAACAAATTGGCTGCTGTAATAATACTACAGAATTATCTTGACTACCAATTTCTAAATAAACAAAATAGTTAAGGTTATATTTTATAAAGGATGTTTTACTAATTGCTTCTTCTATAAGTAATAAGTAAAGAGTAATATTCTTAAGGTTTGGTTATGAAAAGGGTTTTCCTTATATTAACTTTTGTTGTTTTTATATTTGTTATTGGTTCAATAATAAATCTATATATATTTGTCAACTCTCCATCGCCAATGATAAAAGAAAAGAAAAGGGTTACAATTCCTCAAGGAGCATCACTTAAAAAGATTTCATATATCTTAGAAAAGGAGGATATTGTCAAGAGTTGGTGGAAATTTTACATTTATGCGAGGTATAAGGTTGCGCATACATCTCTAAAAGCAGGTGATTATCTTTTTAAGGAAAGGATAACCCCTAAAGAGGTTTTGGATCAGCTAATAAAAGGGAAAGTTGAGGTTTTAACTATCACGCTTCCTGAAGGTATAACCATAAGAAAAATAACAAAGTTGCTTAATGATAAAGGACTTGCTAATGAGAAAGATCTACTAAAGATTGCTTTTTCTTCTGATTTTTTAAAATCCCTTGGGATCCCAGGTAAAAGTATAGAGGGTTATCTTTTCCCTGATACATATTGTTTTGCACGCCATCTCCCACCTGAGGTGATCTTAACTAATATGGTTGAAAACTTTAGGAAAAAAACAAAAGATCTCCCTTGGGAAAAGGCAAAGGATTTTGGTCTTTCACGTTATCAGATAGTTATTTTGGCTTCCATTATAGAAAAGGAGACATCTTTAAAGGAAGAGATGCCTATAATATCCGCTGTTTTTCATAAAAGATTAAAAAAAGGTATCCGTTTATGCAGTGACCCAACGGTAATCTATGGATTAGGAGGTTTTAATGGCAATTTAACAAAAAAGGATTTAACTATTCCAACTCCTTATAACACCTATATAATAAGCGGTCTTCCACCTACACCGATTTGTAACCCAGGTTTAAATGCTATTGAGGCAGCACTTAATCCTGCTAAGGTTCCTTATTTATATTTTGTATCAAAAAATAATGGAAGCCATTACTTTTCTGTTACTCTTAAAGAACATAATAGGGCTGTTAAACTTTATCAGAGAAAGAGAAAGGTATATAGATGATCTCGCCATTTAAGCTTTCAGGGGAATGGATATTATATTATAAGATGGATTATTTTTTATATTATGATGTTGCGCATATTCAGATTGAATATGAAGAAGAATCTATTAGGTTTGAAGACCATTTTGGGGATAAAGGAAAATGTATTATTGAAGGGAACAAAGTATCTCTTATTTATGAAAGTGGGATCATATATGAGGGCTATTGTGATGATATAGGTAGTTACATGTCAGGGGTAATTATGGGACCAAACAATTTAAGAGGTGAATGGCAAGCAACAAGAAAAGAATAAGGCCCCGAAAAGGGCCTTTTTATTTTTATTTTCCTTTATAAACTGGTTTCCTTTTTTCAAGAAAGGCATTCATGCCTTCTTTCTGATCATATGTGCCAAAAACTAATCCCCATGCTTTTGATTCAAAAAAGCTTCCTTCAGATAATGAAACATCAAATCCTGCATCTATTACCCTTTTTGCCATCCTAATACCAACTTGTCCATTACTTGCGATCTTAGAAGCAGTTTTTAAGCTTTCTTCCATGAGATTTTCAGAAGGAAAAATTTTGTTTACAATGCCTAATTCCAATGCTTGCTGAGCAGTGATCATCTCACCTGTGAATATTAATTCTTTTGCTTTCCCTTTTCCAATAAGCCTTGGAAGTCTTTGTGTGCCACCAAATCCTGGGAAAATACCGAGAGTAACCTCAGGAAGACCAAATCGTGCATTTTGTGATGCATAAATAAAATCGCATGCCAAAGCAATTTCACATCCCCCACCAAGTGCATAGCCATTAACCGCTGCTATTACCACCTTTTCAATATGAGAAAAGGCATCCATGGTTCTATGACCTTCCATGGAAAAGGATATTGCTTGATTGACATCAAAATCCTTCATTTCAGAGATATCTGCTCCGGCTACAAAAGCTTTTTCCCCTGCTCCAGTAAGAATAATTACAGCAACATCAGGATCATCACCTAACATAAATATTGCTTTTTGCATTTCTTTTAATGTTAACGTATTTAAAGCATTTAAAGCTTTAGGCCTGTTTATCGTAAGAATTGCAACATTTCCCTTTTTTTCTATGATAAGATTTTCAAATGCCATGGTAGCCTCCTTTTAGGATTGCCTCTAAACCATTTCCACTATGATGGCATACCCCATTCCACCACCAATGCACATTGTAGCACATCCCAATTTTGCATTGATTCGCCTCATCTCATAGATAAGGGTTACAAATATTCTTGCTCCACTTGCACCAATAGGATGTCCAAGGGAAATTGCACCACCATTGTGGTTTACCTTTGATTCATCAATCCCAAGCTCTCTTAAACAATAAAGGGATTGAGAGGCAAATGCTTCATTTAATTCCCAATAATCTATATCATCAACTTTTAGATTTGCCTTTTTCAATGCCTTTCTAACAGCGGGAACAGGACCAGTTCCCATATAAGCAGGATCAACCCCACCAGAGGCATAAGATATGATCTTACAAATTGGTTTTATTCCTTTTTCTTCAGCTTTCTCTTTTGACATCACCACCACAGCAGCAGCAGAATCATTTATCCCTGATGCATTTCCAGCAGTAACTGTTCCATCAGGTTTAAAAGCAGGTCTTACTTTTGAAATAGACTCAAATGTTGTGCCAAAGGTAGGATATTCATCTGTATCAAAGATGATCGGAGCCCCTTTTCTTTGTGGAACTTCAACGGGAATGATCTCATCTTTAAATTTTCCTGATTTTATAGCAGCTTCAGCCTTGTTTTCAGAGCGAACAGCAAATTCGTCTTGCTCCTTTCTTGTAATATTCCACTTCTCTGCTATGTTTTCAGCTGTAATACCCATATGATAATCATTAAATTTTTCCCAGATTCCATCATAGATCATAGTATCTATAAGCTTAACATCACCCATCCTTGCTCCCCAACGATTTGTAAGTGTAGCATAAGGTGCCCAGCTCATATTCTCTTGCCCACCTGCTACAACGATTTCATTATCCTCTGCTTTTATACTTTGGGCAGCAAGAGCTATAGCTTTTAAAGAGGATGCACAAACTTTGTTCACAGTATAGGCAGTAATTTCCTTAGGAATGCCAGCATACATTGCTGCTTGTCTAGCAGGATTTTGACCTTGAGCTGCTGTTAACACATTACCCATAATCACTTCATCAACCTCTTCTGGTTTTATTCCTGCCCTTTTTAATGCTTCCTTTATCACGATAGCACCTAATTTAGCAGCTTGGATATCTTTTAAAGTCCCGCCAAACCTTCCTACGGGTGTTCTAACACCACTAACAACTACTACTTCTCTCATAGTTCTCCTCCTAAATAATTTTTACTTTGAATTTTAAGAAAATTTTCACAATAATATTAGTTTCTTATTCTATTGTCAATATTTTTTTAACAAGGATTTTCTCTATATTTCAGAGGAAAAGGATATATAATAAAATTTTCAAACTTATCTTACTTTTTATTAAGGTTAACAGGCAAGATGCCTGTTCTACTAAATGAATAATAGTAAGATGTCCACTCTATCAGCTTACCTTACTTTTATAACAATAGCACGGGTATTCCTGCTTCTCTTTATATAGTTATTTTTTTATTGTTTGTTTATTGCTGTTAACAGAGGTGTTAAATGATGGCTATTAAAAAATTTTTTTATTCTTCTCTAAGAAAGAATTTTTATTTTTTAGCTCTGTAACTGCTTAATATGTTGAGTTTATTTTAATTTTGTGAAAGAGTTTTAAAGAAAATTTTTTAACAAAAAAATCTTGACAGGAATATTTTATTGCTATATAGTCCTATAGTCAGACAATCATATATTAAATTTTATTAAAAAGAGGAGGGAGTTATGAAAAAAACGGTAATTTTTTTATTCGCTTTAGTCATTGGTTTTACTTTAACTATTAGCCCATCTTTTGCAAAACATCCCAAGGTATTTAAATTAGGATTTATGACCTCTTTAAGTGGTCCTTTTGCAGCAGTTTCAGTGACACAGAAAAAAGGAGTTCTTTTAAAGGTAGCTCAGATAAATGCAAAGGGTGGCCTAAACATGCCATGGGGAAAAGTGAAGGTTAAAACTATTATAAAAGATGATGAAATAAAACTTGATGTAGGTGTTAGACGATTTAGAGAATTAGTTGCAGAAGGTATAAATGCCCTTACTGGTACAATCTATAATCCTATGGCAGCAGCTTTGAATGAAGAGTGTAAGATAGCAAAGATTCCTTACCTCCCTGGTTGTGTGCCAGCTCTTGATTCCTTTAGAAAAGGCAATCCTGCTATTGCAACCTATTCGGTTGCCTTCACACCTTGGAGTATTGGCTATCTTAGTGGTGCATCAGCGATCAAGATATTAGGAAAGAAAAGAATTTTTTATCTCTCTAGATCAGATTCATGGGGAAGAACCTTGCATGAAGGTTTAAAAGCAGCTTGTAAGGAATATGGAGGAAAGATTGTTGGTTTTGCTGAAGTACCAAAAGGAACTGTTGATTATACATCAATTATTAATAATGCTTTATCAATTAAGCCAGATATTTTTATCAATTGTCATTTTGGTGGTGATGCTATTGCATCATTGAAACAGGCATATGATCTTGGCCTTTACAAAGTGTGTACTATGTTCAACACATGGACTACCAATGTAGTTGCTATGGGAATCCCAGAAAATGCATTAAAAGGTTTATATGCTCTTGAATATTATTACTATGATCTCGCAGGGTTTAAGGATAAAGATGTGGTAAAAAAAGCTGAAGAATATACTAAAGCACATATGAAGATGTGGGGAGAGCCACCTGATGCTTATGGAACTATTGCATATGTTGCGACTGAGATATTATTCCAGGCAGTAGAAAAGGCTAAAAGCTTTGATCCAGAAAAGATTGCAAAAGTTTTAAAGACCTCCAAAGATTTTTCTTGTGTTAAAGGTAATGTGTATTTTAGAGAAGATCATCAGATGGTTTCCAAATATTTAGCCTTTTTGGTTAGAGGTAAAGGCCCTGGCGAAAAGAAAAATAAGTGGGATGTATTTAAGGTTGAGGGCTTTTTTGGTGGAGAGCAAGCATTGCCTTCTTTAAAATCATTAGGATATTAATTTTGATTCCATATCTATCATTCTGGGGATAATCTCCCCAGAATGATCTTTTTATTATTATAATTTAAAAAGATTTGGAGTCTTACATGGATAACAATAACGATATAATTATCACAACTAAAGGGATAACAAAAAAGTTTGGAGATTTTATTGCGGTCAACAGAGTTGACTTTGAAATAAAGAAAAATGAAACCATAGGAATAATAGGTCCAAATGGTGCAGGGAAGACAACATTTTTAAATCTTATTACAGGTCATTTTTTGCCAGATGAAGGGCATGTTTTTTTTAATGGAAAAGAGATAACAAAATTTTCAACTGTAAAAAGAGTCTCTTTAGGAATTGTTAGAACATTTCAATTAGTCCATGTTTTTGATAACTTAAGTGTTTTTAATAACTTAGCTCTTGCTTACTACAGAAGGAAAAAGGGAAAACCTTTACCTTTGGGAATCTTTTTCTTTACACTTAATCAGCCTTCTATGATGGAAGATGTTAAACAAAGCATAGAGATGTTTGAACTTGGTGATATAGAAGATGAAATGGTAGGAAACTTACCTTTGGGTAGCAAAAAAAGGCTTGAGCTTGCTATGGCCTTTGCTGAAGATCCAAATGTATTACTTCTTGATGAACCATTTTCAGGATTAAGTGACCATGAAATAGATGAAGTTATAACTGTATTAAAAAAGTATACTCACAATAAAACTATTCTTATCGTTGAGCATAAAGTCTCAAAACTCACAGATTTTGCTGATAAACTTGCTGTTATGCATGAAGGCTCTATTATCTCATATGGTAAATGTGAAGAAACCCTTAATGATCCAGAAGTTAGAAGATGCTACTGGAAAGTCACCTAAGTTAGGGGATATATAATGCTTAGCAAAACAAATGAAAAGATTTTAGTGGTTCAAAACCTTAATGTATCATATCAAAAGTTAAAGGTATTATTTGATGTTTCTATTGAAGTTAATACTGGAGAAGTTGTTGCCATAGTTGGAAGAAATGGTGCTGGTAAAACTACCCTGTTTCGGACAATAGCAGGTTTTATTAAAAAGGATTCTGGTTCAATTTTTTTCAAAAGCAAAGATATAGGGAGCTTGCCAGCCTATGAAGTGGCACAATTAGGGTTAAAATATATCCCTCAGGATAAACAGGTTTTTTCTGACTTAGAGGTTAGAGAGAATCTGGAGCTCGGAAGTTATGCTACAAAGGATTATAATTGGGATGTTGTGCTTGAATATTTTCCGAAATTAAAGACTTTGTTAAAAAGAAAGGCAGGCCATTTAAGTGGTGGTGAAAGGCAGATGCTTTTGATTGCTATGGCACTTTTGGGAAATCCGGAACTGGTTCTTATGGACGAGCCAACAGAAGGGTTAGCACCTCATGTGATAAATGACCTATCTCATGCATTTAAAGAGATAAACAAAAAAACAACACTTGTTATTATTGAACAGAACCTCCCTTTAACAGCAGAGATTGCAAATCGTGTTTATTCCATGAAGGAAGGTAAAATCATCGCAGAAACTGTTGATAAAGATGATATTAAAAAAATGGTTTTTGAAAAGTATCTATAATAAAAAGGCTATTTATTTAAGAGGATTTAGGTGCTGGTATGAGTAAGATTTTTAAAGGAGTTTTAGGTCCGTTTTTGCTTATATTCCTTTTATTGGTCGCAAGATTTATATTTCCTCATAAGGTCACTTTTATCACCGAATTATCAATTTTTACTATATACGTTATGGGGAATGATATTCTTTATGGCTATCTTGGGCTTGTATCCTTTGGACAGCCATTTTATCTTAGCGTTGGTGCTTATTCAGCAGCAATTTATCTTGCTTACCTTGGGCATAGTCCTTTGGTAGCTTTAGTTGCAGGAATAATCAGTGGCTTTATAGTAGGAATGGTGCTAGGGCCTTTTTTTATAAGATTAAGAGGAGATTATTTTGCTCTTATAAATGCTGCAATTTGTGCCATTGGATTGTTCATCGTTGAAAAGCTTCTAATAGGGATAACCCGTGGTGATGATGGGCTTTGGTATCGTTCAAGAATGGGTGTTACTCCTATTTTAGATATCAGGATGCCAAATAATTTTTTCTATTTTGCTTTATTAATTCTATTAATCATATTGTTATTATATAAATTTATGGATCATTCTGTCCTTGGAGTCTCTTTCCGTGCTATTAGAGTTAATGAAAGAAAAATGAGGTTTTTAGGCTATGATACATTTAAGATCAAATGGATAGGTTTTTCTCTTGCTTCAATATTATCAGCTATCTCAGGTGCATTATATGCTATTAATTTTGGTTTTGTTAATCCCAGCTTAGGGGAACCCTCAAGAGCAGCTGAGGTGCTCGTTGCAACCCTTATTGGAGGAGCTGGGACAGTTTATGGTCCTTTCTTTGGCGCTTTTGGATT
>JAFDIG010000028.1 GCA_019308145.1 Deltaproteobacteria bacterium
GGGTATCCAGGGTTGAAAAAATATTCTCATTTCTATGGCCATTATGGAACTGCATGGCAAAACCAAACAAAGGAATTTGCTGAATTCCCTGGTGCAATTGTTATGACGACAAACTGTATTCAAAAACCAAAAGAATCATACAAGGATAATATATTTACAACTGGTCTGGTCGGTTGGCCTGGTGTTAAACATATAAAAAACAAGGATTTTACACCTGTTATTGAAAAAGCGCTTGATATGCCAGGCTTTCCTGAGGATAAAAACGGTAAATCTGTTATGGTAGGATTTGCAAGAAATGCTATTTTATCTGTTGCGGATAAGGTAATCGAGGCTGTTAAAGGGAAAGCTATCAGGCATTTCTTCTTGATTGGTGGATGTGATGGTGCAAAACCAGGCAGAAGTTATTATACCAAACTTGTAGAAAAGATCCCAAATGATTGTATTGTTTTAACTCTCGGATGTGGTAAATTCCGCTTTTTTGATAAAGAATTAGGTGATATAGGTGGGATACCAAGACTTCTTGATGTTGGTCAATGCAATGACGCCTACTCTGCTATACAGATTGCTTTAGCATTATCAAAGGCATTTAATGTTGATGTAAACGATCTCCCTCTCTCTCTAATTCTTTCCTGGTTTGAACAAAAAGCTGTTGCGATTTTACTTACTCTTTTATATCTTGGCATAAAGGATATACGTATCGGACCAACTCTTCCTGCGTTTATATCCCCTAATGTTTTAGATGTGCTTGTGAAAAACTTTGATTTAAAACCGATTTCTACACCTGATGAGGATCTAAAAGTTATACTTGGTTAATAAGAAAAACAAGATTGACATACTTTTCCTTTTTATAAATAATGGGAACTCCTGAATAAATTCAGGGGATCCCATTATTAAGCATTAGGAGATATCAATATGAAATGTCCAGGGCAGGATACTCGTTACTGGAAGCATGACGCCATATTTGAGGTAAAATGTCCAAAATGTGGCTATCCAGTTGAATTCTTTAAGGATGAGACAACCAAAAGATGTAAAAGTTGTGGTTATAGATTTACAAATCCAAGGATGGATTTTGGTTGTGCATCTTATTGCCCTCAAGCAAAACAGTGTTTGGGGGAACTTCCACCTGAACTTATAGAGAAAAGAAAAGAGCTTCTAAAGGATAGGGTTGCTATAGAGATGAAGCGTTACTTTGGGAAGGATTTCAAACGAATCGGTCATGCTACACGCGTTGCTCGTTATGCAGAAGAGATCAGTAAGAATGAAGGGGGAAATATTGCTGTTATTCTTATAGCAGCTTATTTGCATGATATAGGTATTAAGGAAGCAGAAAAAAAGTATAAAGAAGATTATGAAAAATATCATGAAGAGGAAGGAGCTCATGTTGCTTATGATATTTTAACAAGATTAGGTGCTGATAAAGAATTAATAGAAGAAGTAATTGATATCATTTCTCATCATCATCATCCGAAAGATAATGAAAATATCAATTTCGAGATTGTTTATGACGCGGATTTAGTGGTAAATTTAGAGGAAAAACTTAAAGAATCTAAGATTGATGAAAAAAATCTAAAGGAAATAATCAATAATTCATTTTTTACCGAAACAGGTTTATTTCTTGCTAAAAAAAATCTTTTGGAAAACTATAATAAATGATAAAAAAGGAAATCTTATGAAAGTTAAAAGGAAAATAATAGAAATAGATGAAGAACTTTGTGATGGTTGTGGAACATGTGTACCAGCATGCGCAGAGGGAGCTATTCAAATTATAGATGGCAAGGCTAAATTGGTTTCAGAAAGATATTGTGATGGGCTTGGTTCATGCATAGGAGAATGTCCTAAAGGTGCATTAAGAATTATTGAGCGAGAGGCAGAGGATTTTGACGAGGATGCGGTTGAGGAATACCTCAGTAAAAAAGAGGAGAGCACGCTTGCATGTGGATGTCCGTCAACAACTGTTCAAACATTTACTCCAGATGATATATCTTCCAAGGAAAATGAATCAGCCTTTTATAAAGAAGTATCATCTGCCCTTTCCCATTGGCCAGTTCAGATCAATCTGATACCAGATTTCGCACCTTTTTTAATTAAAGCAGATCTTTTGATTCTCGCGGATTGTGCAGCTGTAGCATATCCAAATTTACATAATGATTTTATCAAAAATAGAGTTGTAATGATGGGCTGTCCAAAGTTTGATGATATAAATGAATATCAAAGAAAATTTACCGAGATCTTTAAAAAGGCTGATATCAAAAAGATTACAGCTGTCATAATGGAGGTGCCTTGCTGCTCTGGGCTTCCTTTTATTTTGAAAAAAGCCATAGATAATGCAAATCTTGATCTTGTGATTGAACAGACAACTATCAGTATAAAGGGAGAGATCATCAAAAAAGAGTATCTTTAAGTCTAAAAAAAGGAGAAGGTAAAAAGATTGAACATCCTTAATCCCCATCATTTTTGATTATATATTTAAATATGCTTCATCATTCCAAATCCTTTTCTATTACCTTATAGATAGATTAAGAGCTTGACAAAAGAATTGTTAACTTTATATAGTTACTT
Organism: Deltaproteobacteria bacterium; assembly: GCA_019308145.1. GTDB lineage: Bacteria > Desulfobacterota > JAFDIG01 > JAFDIG01 > JAFDIG01 > JAFDIG01. Next base: position 2,560 of record JAFDIG010000028.1, read on the forward strand.
TTACTACTTTACATCTAAAGGAGGCTTATAAGTGGCTAAAGATTTCAAAAAGATTTATAAAACTATTATGGCTGATCATTTTCCTGATACCATGACCATAACATTTGGCGAACAAAAACTTGTATATAAAAAAAGAACATGGAAGATCCCAGACGAAAAAAGCGGTGAGCTTATAGAAAAGGGCTTAAGGTATGGAGAAAATCCAGATCAAGAGGCAGCCCTTTATGAACTTATTAATGGTAATCTCATTTTGGGGGAATGCCAATTTGTTAGTCCAGGAAATGGTTTGGTCTCTTCTATTACCGAAGAGGATATGATACAAGCTGGCAAACATCCAGGCAAGATTAATCTAACAGATGTTGATAATGGATTAAATATACTTAAATACCTAACAAAAAAACCTGCTGCTGTAATCATGAAACACAATAATCCTTGTGGCGTTGCCTATGGTAATACATTATCTGAAGCATATGATAGGGCAAATATGGCAGATAGAATTGCTGCATTTGGTGGAGCTGTTGTTTTTAATCGTCCTATAGATAAAGATACAGCTGAATTGATAAACAAAAACTATCTTGAGGTTGTTACTGCTCCTGAATTTGAAGAAGGCGTGGTTGATATACTTAAAAAGAGAAAAAATCTAAGGATCATAAAAATAAAAAGGATCGACCAATTAGAAGAATATAAAACCTTACGTTTTGTTGATTTTAAATCACTCATAGATGGAGGGATCATCGTCCAGCAATCACCTATAAATGCAATAAATTCTAAAGAGGATTTCAAGCCTGCTGTTGCGGTTTATAAAGGAGTCGAGTACAGGATAGAGAGAGAACCAACTGAGAATGAATATGAGGATATGATATTTGGATGGGCAGTGGAACAGGGCGTTTCATCAAACTCTGTGCTTTATGTAAAGGATGGTGTAACCATTGGTATTGGTACTGGTGAGCAAGATAGGGTAGGAGTAGCTGAGATAGCTGTTTTTAAAGCCTATACAAAATATGCAGATGCCTTATGCTTTAAAAAATATGGTATTCCTTATAAAATACTTGAGATGGAGATAAACCAAGGGAAAAGAAGGAAGGAGCAGAAAGAAGAGATCGATTTTATGACTAAACAGGCAAGGGCTGGTTTGATAGGCTCAGCTATGATTTCTGATGCATTCTTCCCATTTAGAGATGGTGTTGATGTAGGAATCAAGGAGGGGGTTTCTGCTATTGTTCACCCAGGTGGCTCTGAAAGGGATTTTGAATCTATAATTGCCTGTAATGAAGCAAACCCAAAAGTAACCATGGTATTTACAGGGCAAAGGGCTTTTAAGCATTAGTATCTTTTATCAACCTTTTTCTGTCCAATTCCAATACCTAAAATAAAGGATAAAAGAAAGGCATTAGAGGGTATTTGCATATTAAAATCTGTAAGGCTGTGAAATATTACAACTATAAATGATATTAGACTGCCAAGAGCGGTCCATGAAGGTAGTCCAGTACGCTTTTTCCATATTTTATATAGCGAAGTTATAATCTTTATTGCCCCATAGCTAAGTATAGAAAAGCCAACAATGCCTGTTTCAGCAAGGAACTGCAAGATATCATTGTGTGCATGGTCAAACTGTATCCTTGGGGCAAAACTTTGGTATATTGGAAAAACATCTTTATATGTGCCAAGACCTGAGCCAAAAAGGATAAAATCCTTTATCATTTTTACGGTATCTTTCCATTGAGTTAGTCTTGAGCCATTAGCTGTTATTTCATCTCCTATTGCTATAAATCTTTCAATCAATGTTTTTAAACCTATTTGAGCTCCCCACAGAACTAACAACCCAATAAAAATTAAAATTAGCCATGAACTCCTTTTTAATCCTAAGCCAATGAGAAAAAAAAGGATAAACGTTAAAAAAATTGTTATTACTCCACTTCTTGAATATGAAAAAAATATCGCTAATCCCATAAGAATCATAAAGAAAAAAGATATAGAGATCTTGAAAAAATGTTCGGATAATTCATGATCCCTTATGATATCCTTTATTAATATATCTTTAAAATTAGAATGGAGTTTGCTATAAAAAAATGCTAAAGCAATAGGTAGGATCATTTCCAAATAACCTGAAAAATGATTTCTATTTACAAAAGTTCCAGTTGCACAATCAAGACCATAGTGTTTCTTCTCCCAAAGAATATATTGATGTCCACTGAAATACTCTAAAAGACCATACAAAGCCTGAATAGTTCCTAAAAGAACAATAACCCATAAAATAAAGTTGAGCCTTCTTCTTCCTCTAAAAAAATTACATGCTAAATAAAATGTGAAACCATATGCGATAATTTTTAAAAAAGCTACCATCGTTCCATAAGTATGAACAGATATAGGAATCCATGTCCCTTTATTTAAATCAAAAAACAAAATTACTTTATTATAGATTTCTGCTGCTTTAGGTGATATAAGTTCAATAAAAGAAAAAGGAAATTTGATAAGCTGAAAGATAATAAGAGACAAAAATGTTAAAAATATCCATTTAAAAGGAAGGTATGGAAATGAATATTTTTTATTTTTGTATTTATTATGATAAGGATCAAAATCAAGTAATATAAGAAAAAAAGAATATAAGACAAGAGCAAAAATAATAAGCTCCATTAAAACATAATATAACTTTGTAACACTACCAAAGATAGGAGTAAATGATAATAGGATAACAATCCCAGTAATTATTGGTATCTCTTCTTTTCTGAACAATATAACCTCTTAATAGAAATCAAAATTTTAAGTTAATATTAATAAAACTTTGAGAAAAGTTTTAATGAGTTTTACTAAACCTTCCAATCCTTCTTCCCGAGTGGTAATTTATCTCCACGCACTTTTATGAGTTCAGCTACAATACTTATTGCAATCTCTTCAGGGGTTTCTGCATTAATATTTAATCCTATTGGTGCATGGACTCTATCAAGAACCTCTTTTGATATTCCCTTTTTAATGATCTCTTTATAAACTAAATCCCTTTTCCTTCTGCTACCAATCATTCCAATATAAATGGCATCAGTTTTTAGTGCCATCTCTAAACATATATTATCTGAAAGATGTCCTCTTGTGACAATAACTAAATAACTTGTTTCATCAATCTGAATTTTTTCAAAAACCTTTGAAAAATCCTCTAAAATTACCTCATCTGCATCAGGGAAACGTGCTTGATCAGCAAATTCAGCCCTATCATCTATAACCACTACCTTAAAATTAACCATTTTAACCAAAGGAACAAGTTTTTGTGAGATATGGCCTCCGCCAAAAATATATACTGTTGGGACAGAGAGCACAGGTTCTAAATAAACCCCTTGCATCTTTACTGAGGTTAGTTTTGTCTCTACTAAATCATTATTATGTAAAGTATAAAATCCTGGTTTTCTTTTTCTTAATAACTCACTAAATTTTTTCTGAGTAATCGATAGGATCATCTTTTCAGATTCAACAGGTGCGATTACCTCCTTTTCGGTTATTAATGATTTATATATATCCTTTGCGACAGTTTCAGGGTAGACAAATGTAATAATAATTCCCTTGCCACCTCTTTTCCTAATGCGAACTGCTTCGCTAAAGATATTTAGAGCAGACTTGCTATTTTTAGAGATAAACTCTAAATAGATATCCAAAATACCGCCGCAAAGCATATCTGTACCAGCCACATCTTCACCTTTCATCTCTATATGGATCAATCTATTTTTTCTTATATGAAAAAGTTCCTTAGAAAGGGTAAGGATATCTGATTCAAGCTTTCCGCCACCAAGTGTACCTAAAAATGTTCCATCCTCTCTTATTACAAATGAAGCACCAAGCTTTGCAGGAGATGGTCCTATTTGGCTTATAATAGAAGCTAAAATCAAGTTCTCTTCATTATTTAAAAGATCAACAATTCCTTGATATATATCCACCATAAATAAGAACCCTTCTACACTATTTAATTTTTACCAAAAAATAAAAGTTAAAATTATAAAAAAACAAAAAATTTTCCCTTTTATACTGTTTGAAATCTCTTAAACTCCCAAAAGGTCAAAGTATTTTTTGTTTTAAAAATTAATTTTAGCCAAAATTTTTTATAAACAATACCATAAATTTTATTTTATTCCAACTACCAAAGCCTAAGCATCATAGTCGGAATAGAAATTTATTGTAGAGTATAGTCTCATAAATTATTACCTTTGTATTTCTTCTACTTTATTTTTAATAATTGGAAACCTCTTTTCTTATTTATTTAGAAATATTTTATTTTAATAATAGACTTTTTAAATTTATTATTATAGGCTATAAAATAGATAATAAAAAGAGAGTTAATTAACAGAATGAAAATAGTTTTATCTTCTGGTACTCTTTATAACTACCCTCTTATAAAGGTATCTAAGATAGCCAAAGAAGTTGGTTATGATGGTTTAGAAGTAGTAATTGGTCAAGAGTTTCATGATAGTGATGGAGTAGAACTTCTACAACAAGTAGTTGAAGTAATACCTGTTTATTCCCTTCATGCCCCTTTTTATCCAATTGATGGTTGGGGATATCCAATTAAATCACTTTTAAGAACAGTAGTACTTGCTCATCTCTTTTCCATACCATTAGTAAATTTCCATCCACCATCCTGGGCTTATCTTGAGTTTAGTTTTAAGAGATGGTTATATAAAATAAAAGATTTCCAAAAAGAGGTAGGAAAGGGAAATGTAATGATCAGCATAGAAAATATGCCTTATATAACAAAGCATAGGATAAGATTTAATCCTCATATCTTGAAAAGTCCAGAGGATATGATAGATTTTATTAACAAAAGGAATCTATATCTAACCTTTGATTGCACACATATGGGAACAGCTCATACAAACTTTATTGAGGATTTTTTTAAATTTTATCATACAAATCGGATTAGAAATATTCATTTTAGTGATTATGGATATGGTAGAGAACATCTGTTTCCAGGAAGAGGGGTTTTACCACTTACAAGATTTTTAAATCATCTAAAACATACTTCTTACAATTTTACATTAACCCTTGAGTTGGTACCAAGTGAACTTCCAAAGGAAGAGCCACTTATTAAACAAACCCTTATGGATATATTGCGGTATTTGAGAAAAGAGACAGTTTATTTTGAAGAAAAGTCTATAAGGAGAGGTTTTATATCCAACCAATAAAATTCCTTTTATCCTTTAACAATATAAACAGAACATTTCGCATGATTCAATACTTTGTGAGCAGGATTGCCAATAAGAGCCCTCCGCATCAAAGACCTTTCACTACTCCCCATTACAATAACATCTACCATCTCTTCATTTGCAACCTTTAATATTGCTTCTACAGGATTTCCATCTTCTATGACTCTTGTTACGTGGAGATTTTCAGCTTTTGCCTCTTTCTCAACAACAAAAAATATATCATCAAGAAATTTTTCCCATTTTTCCTTTTCTGATTTTTTAGGTATTTCTAAATAGAAAGGTTTTTCGTTTGATAATGGTTGAGTGATAAAAAGCGAAACCAATTCACCTGGTTTAGATGGATCACTACCCCACGCAAGATCTACTGCTTCTTTTGCAGCTTTATCTGATATAGGAGTTCCATCAATAACTACTAAAACTTTTCTTTTTATCCTTAATCTATCTGTCATGAGTACTTTTTGATCTTATAGACTATAGTTATTAAAAATATTAAAATTTATATTCCATTTGTGCAACTTAAAAAAATGTTACAATTTTAATATATAAACTATTTGCAATAAATCAAGTTAATGTGTAAAGATCTTTAAAGAGTTTCTATAATATCTGGTTTTTAAATAAATATTATAGTATTATATAAAGCAATAATTTAATATGAAAATAAAAAGGTTGAATTTAAATAAAAAAATATCTTTAATTTTTAATAGTTATACCAGATAATCTAAAACACAACTTGACATTTTAAAAATAAAGTATTAAAATTTAAGGAGTAAAATAATGAAAATAGCTATTTCTGGGAAAGGTGGGGTAGGAAAAACCACTTTAGCAGGTGCTCTTGCACGTTATTTAGCAGAAAATGGAAAAAGGATTCTCGCTATAGATGCGGATGCCGATTCTAACCTTGCTTCTGCCCTTGGTGTCCCAAAAGATAAACTTGAGGGCTTAACCCCAATAGCTGAAATGAATAATCTTATTGAAGAGAGAACAGGGGCAAAAAAAGGCTCTTTTGGGATATTTTTTAAACTTAACCCAAAAGTAGATGACCTCCCTGAAAGATTTTCTGTAGATCATAAAGGTGTTAAGCTCCTTATTTTAGGATCAGTTCCCCAGGCAGGAGGGGGCTGTTTTTGCCCTGAAAATGTGCTCTTGAAAGGATTGATTCGCCATCTCTTCCTTCAAAGAGATGATACAGTAATTGTTGATATGGAAGCAGGGTTGGAACATTTAGGAAGGGGAAGCACAAAAGGTATGGATCTTTTTATTGTGGTTGTAGAGCCAGGGCAAAGGAGCCTTCAGACTGCTCGTCATATAAAAAAATTGGCTTATGATCTTGGTATCCCTAAGATTTTTATTGTTGGGAATAAGGTTGCTTCAGAGAAGGATCAAAGAATAATAACAGAGGGGCTTTCTGATATGGAGCTTTTGGGCTTTATCCCTTTTGATTCTCAAATAATGGATGCAGACAGGGATGGAGTTTCCCCTTATGATATAAATTCTTCTTTAAAAGAAGCAATTAAAGAAATTGCTAACAATATGGAGAAAAAGATCCCAAGTTTTTAAGTGAAAGTTATGATAAACAGTTTTATTTTTTGGTTGGTGCTCTTTGTTAGCACCTTAGTATTATCTATTTTAGCTATGGTAGTGGCAATATTTGATCCAGAGGGCAATAAGTGTCATATTATTGCTCGCTTATGGGCAAAAAGCATCATGGTTGCAAGCAGGGTTAAAACAAAGATTATAGGTATAGAAAACCTTAAATCGTCGTCTCCAGTAATATTAATGTCAAATCATCAGGGGTATTTTGATATCTTTGCATATCTTGCTTATTTACCTATCCAGTTTAGATGGCTTGCAAAAGAGAGCCTGTTTAAGATACCATTTTTGGGCTGGGGGATGCGAAGAGCTGGTTATATCAGTATAGATAGAAGTAGCCTGAAGAAAGGATATAGAAGTTTAAATGAGGCAGCAGAAAAGATAAAGTCTGGCAAAAACGTTCTTATCTTTCCTGAAGGGACAAGAAGTAAAGATGGAAAACTCTTGCCTTTTAAGGTAGGAGGTTTTACCCTTGCGATCAAGGCTAAAGTAAATATAATTCCAATGGCAATAACAGGATCTTACAAGATCATGCCAAAAAATAGATTTACTGTAAAACCAGGGAAAATCATAATAAGAATTGGAGAACCTATAGATATCTCAGAAATATCAATAAAAGAAAAAGAGACTCTTATGAATAAGGTAAGAGAAAAAATTGAGGGACTACTTAAAAAAAATGAAGAAGATAAATTTTGATGAATTAAGAATTATTCCGCTTGGTGGATTAGGAGAGATTGGCCTAAATATGATGGTAGTGGAATATGGTGCGGATATGATAGTGATTGATGCAGGCCTAATGTTCCCAGAGGACTACATGTTAGGTGTAGACATAGTCATTCCTGATATTAGTTATTTGAGAAGAAATTCTGATCGGCTTCGTGCTATTATTTTAACACATGGGCATGAGGATCATATAGGTGCTCTACCATTTATTTTAAAGGAGCTAAATCTCCCAATTTATGGTACAGCACTTACATTAGAGCTTGTGAGGGATAAATTAAAAGAACACCATCTTGAAGATAAGGTGCAATTAAGGAGGATTTCAGCAAGGGAGAGACTCAAGATTGGGAGTATAGAGATTGAATTTATACAGGTAAGTCATAGCATATTAGATGGAGTTGGGCTTGCTATATCTACTCCAATTGGAAACATTATACATACTGGAGACTTTAAGATGGATCTCAGCTCCATTGATATAGATGGAACTGATTTTAATAAATTTGCTGAATATAGTGAGAAAAGTGTTTTAGCTCTTCTTTCTGATTCAACAAATGCAGAAAAAGAAGGATATACACTTTCTGAACATGAAATCGGGAAAACCCTTGAGGATATCTTTAGTCAAAGTGAGGGTAGAGTTATTGTGGCTATGTTTGCTTCAAATATCTATAGGATGCAGCAAGTGGTAAATATTGCTCATAATTTTGGGAGAAAGATACTTTTGATAGGCCGTAGCATGGTTGCAAATGCAAGGATAGCTAAAAAGCTTGGTTATCTGAAAATACCAAAGGGTATGCTGATAGATGTCAAGGATATAACCAAATATGATTCAAAAGAGATCGCTATGATTACTACTGGAAGTCAGGGGGAGCCTTTAAGTGCCTTAACCCTTATGGCTACAAATAGTCATAAACAGATAAAAATTGAAAAAGGTGATACTGTAATTCTTTCATCACGTTTTATTCCTGGCAACGAGAGAGCTATAACAAATATTATAAATCATTTATATCGTAGAGGAGCAGATGTCATATATGAAAAGATATCAGATATACATACATCAGGACATGCTTATCAGGAAGAGTTAAAGCTGATGATAAAGATTGTTCGCCCATTATATTTTATACCTATTCATGGAGAATATCGTCATCTTTATCGCCATATCAAAATAGCTCAATCAGTTGGGATTCCAAAAGGGAACACAATTCTTGCTGAAGATGGTGATGTAATAATATTTGATCAGTATGGAGCAAGGATTGAAGGAAAAGTGGAAGTTGGAAAGATATTTGTAGATGGTAAAGGAGTTGGGGATGTTGGGGAGATGGTATTAAGGGATAGAAAACATCTCTCTGAAGATGGAATAGTTATCTCTTTTATGGTTTTAAACGAAAAGACAGGTGATATTGAGTATGGCCCAGATATTATAACAAAAGGTTTTGTTTTTGAGGAGCGGTATCCTGAGCTGATTGAAGGTGCAAAAAAAGTAGCTATTGAAACGTTTATACAGGCAAATCCAGAGACTAAAACAGATACTTTGGAGATTAATGAGGAGATAAGGAGAGCCTTGCGCAGATATTTTAATAAGATTGTTAAAAGAAAACCGGTTACGATTCCAATTATAGTAACTATGTGAGAAATTATGTTAACTAAAACAAATTTTAAAAACGAGATCCTTGCGATATTCTCAATTGGGATTGCTCTTTTTTTTCTTCTTTCTATTGTTTCTTATTCTCCTCATGATCCATCTTGGGGTAGCGCAAAATATCCTGCTAATAATGTAAATAATTTTTTAGGGATTATCGGTGCCTGGACTGCCGATATAACATTAGGCTTTTTAGGGGTATCATCAATCATTATACCAATCTTTTTTTTCTTTCTTGCTTTAGAACTTCTATGGGGAGAAAGATTTTTAAATATATTTTTAAGACTTCCCGCATGGATTTTCCTTGCTTTATCTTTTTCAATAATATTAGAACTTCTTCTTGGGAAGATATTTTTAAAAAAGATGTCTATTCATGCTGGTGGTGCAATTGGATATTTTTTTGTTCAAACATCCATTTTTTATCTTAAAAAAAATGGTCTTATATTTGTTGCTTTCTTGATCTTTCTTTTATCCTTTATGATAATAACCCATCTTTCTATTTTAGAGTTATCCTCATCTGTTTTTCATTATATAAGTGATAGAGTAAAAACAAGAAATAGCAATGTTAAAGAAAAAAATGGTTTGAGAGTAAAGCCTATTATTGTTGAAAAGAAGAAAGAAAAAAAGCAGAAAGAGACTGAGATATCGGTTTTACCGCCTTTAGAAGAAGAAAATGTGCATGATGAACTTCCCCCTATTGATCTCCTTGATCAACCAAAAGGCTCTAAAACTTATACGAATAGAGAAAGAATTTCTATAAACAAGGATCTTTTAGAGGAAAAGTTAAAAGATTACGGGATCGATGGCAAGGTGGTAAATGTTGTACCTGGTCCTGTAATTACCATGTATGAATTTGAACCAGCACCGGGAATAAAAGTAAGCAAGATTGCTAATTTAAGTGATGATTTAGCAATGGCTTTGTCAGCATTTTCTGTTAGGATAGAGGCTCCTATTCCTGGCAAAGGGGTTGTTGGCTTGGAAGTGCCTAATCAAGAAAGGGAGATGGTATTTATCCGTGAAATATTAGAAAGCAATGAGTATAAGCGGGCTTCTTCCCATTTAACTATTGCATTGGGTAAAAATAGTGTTGGCAAACCATTTTTAATCAATCTAAAAAAGATGCCACACCTTTTAATAGCAGGTGCAACTGGTTCAGGAAAAAGTGTGGCAATGAATAGTATGATTTTAAGCATACTTTTTAGGGCTACTTTTAATGATGTTCGTTTTATTCTTATTGATCCAAAGATGCTTGAGTTCTCCGTATACAACGATATTCCTCATCTTTTGTTTCCTGTAATAACAGATCCTAAAAAAGCAACAAATGCTCTTATTTGGGCTGTAAGAGAGATGGAGAGGCGTTATAATTTAATGGCTGACCAGGGAACGAGAAATATTACATCATACAATTTAGCAGTTAAAGGGAGCTTACTTGCACCACTCCCATACATTGTAATAATTATTGATGAATTATCTGATCTCATGCTTACAGCATCTAAGGATGTGGAATTAGCATTAACAAGATTAGCACAAATGGCAAGGGCAGCTGGAATACATCTTATCATTGCAACACAGCGCCCAAGTGTAGATGTTCTAACCGGGGTGATTAAAGCAAACTTTCCAGCAAGGATATCATTTAGGGTCTCATCTAAGGTTGATTCTCGGACTATCCTCGACTCTATTGGAGCTGAAAATTTATTAGGATATGGGGATATGCTTTTCCTTGCTCCAGGAAGCCCTAAATTAATCAGAATTCATGCACCTTTTGTTTCTGAATCAGAGATCTTAAGAGTTGTTGATTTTCTTAAGCAACAGGGAGAGCCTAACTATATTGAAGATATTCCAACCACTACACCTTCAAACAA
>JAFDIG010000328.1 GCA_019308145.1 Deltaproteobacteria bacterium
TTGATAAGATTAAGTAGAGGTTGAATGCCAATATTTTTTAAAGCAGAACCTAAAATAACCGGAGTAAATAATTTATTCATTAACCCTTTTTTTAAACAAGAAAAAAGCTCTTCTTCTTTAAGATCTTCCCCATCTAAATATTTTTCCATAATAGTATCATCAGATTCAACAAGGGTTTCAATCATCTTTTCTCTAAAAGAAGTACTTTCATCCATCAAATCAGCAGGAATATCTTCTTCATTAAACTGCCCGCTTTCATCTTTTTTGTAACGAAGTGCTTTCATTTTTATAAGGTCAATGATACCTTCAAAAGACTCTTCTGCACCAATAGGAATCTGAAGAGCAACAGGGTTAGATGAAGAAAGGCTCTCCTTTATATCATCAATGGTGTTAAAAAAATTTGCTCTTTCTCTATCCATTTTATTAACAAAAATTATCCTTGGTATTTGAAATTTTTCCGTATAATTCCATACTTTTTCTGTTTGTACTTTAACACCTGAAACAGCACTAACAAGAATAATTGCACCATCAACAACTCTCATAGCAGCAAATGCATCAGGAATAAAATTTGCGTCACCAGGAGTATCAACAATATTTATTCTGATCTTTTCCCAATTTATTTGAGCAATAGACGTAGAAATAGTAATATGTCTGTTTATCTCCTCTGGTTCGTAATCCATTATGGAAGAGCCTTCATCAACCTTGCCTAAACGGTTATTTACTCCCGTATCAAAAAGGATTGCCTCTGCAAGGGATGTTTTCCCATCTCCACCATGAGAAAATAGGCCAATATTTCGCAACTTTTCTCCCTCACCCTTTTTCATAGAAACTCCTTTCAAGACAAAATTTATTATAAAATTTAAGTAATTAAATAGCCTTTTATAGAATAAAAGTCAAGAGTAAATAGTAACTAACTTAGGTTACTACTTTATTATATCAAACAATAAGGGAGATAACAAAGAAATTTATAATAAGAAGGGTCTATAAAGGAATAAAAATAGAAACTTAAATTTCTCAATTTTATAAAGATCATAAGTATGGGAGGTATGGAATTAGGGTATATAATTAAATAAAAAGGAAAATATATCTAAATAAGATATTATTTTACAATTTTCTTATTTTTTAAACAAATATAAAAATTTTAAACAATAAAAGGATATCAATAGTTGACAATCTGTTGAAATTATTCTATAAATTTTAAGAAAGGGGTCGGAAAGATGATAAGTATAAGAATTGACTCTGCAAAAAAGATATTTAAAGAAGAAGATGAAAACTTATTGCTTGAGAAGATGGTTGCCATTGAACCTGAAGGTGTGAAAATTTATAAATATATAAATAGATTTAGCAATAAGGAAAAATATACAGACTATATGAAGATCTTCTCAAAAGAAGAGGAAGAGATATTTCTTTCTAATCCTGATTATATAAAACCTATATTAGTATATGAAAAGAAAGATAAAGATATTGTTGATGAGAAGAAAAAGGAGAAATTTTTAGATAAAAGATTTGAGGATCAATTCAAACCGCCTTCTGATGCTATAAAAGTTAAGTTAAAAGTGGCAGATTCTGACACCCAGAGGATGATGGATAAGATGGTTCCTCCTTCTTCAGAAGTAAATGACAAATCTGAGGAAGAGATAACCCATGAATTAGTAAATATGGTACCTGATGAGGAGAAAGATAAAGATTATGATCTGATTTTAATGGGACCTTCCAAGGATATTATGGAGAAAAAAGATGTTTTGTGTAAAAATATAAGCAAAAAGTTCTCAATTTCCGTAAAAAAAGCAGAAGAACTTGTAAATAAAGCTCCTATTATTGTAAAAAGTAATGTTAAAAGAAAAGATATCCCAAGATATTATAAAATGCTTCAGGACTTAGGAGCTAAGGTTCGTGTTCGTATTTCCCCTTCATCTTCATAAAATTTATTTTGCCTGATGAAAAAACAGAGTTTCCTCTTTTTATTATCGATCCTTATTTTTTTTATATCTTCATTTTTCTACTTAATAAATTGTTATGCTAAACCTTGGGTTTTAAGTGCCCCTCCATCTATATATCAGGGTGAAAAGCTCTATGATTACATTGATGGCGGAGCAGATCTTTTCTTTGAATATAGATTTATATCCTGTATAGTTCAAAGATACACTAAAGGAAAAAGTCAGATAGAAACAGCTCTTTTTAAATTTAAAGATCCTTATGCATCTTTTGGTATATTTTCTATTAAAAAAGGGGGAAAATGCGATAAAATTCCTATTGGAGAGATTGGTTGCATACGAGAAAATGAGATCATCTTTTTTAAAGGTTGTTTCTTTTTTCAAGCAATCCTTATAGAAGGCAATAAAGATGATATGAAATTTCTTTATGAGATTGCATCCAAAGAAGCAAAGAAGATCCATACTAAGAAATGGAAAAGACCCGTTGTTTTTAAATATCTTGACCAAAAAAAGGGAGTAAATAATTCTGTAAGATATTTCTTAGGGCCATTAGGGTTTCGAAATAGCTTACCAGAAGTGGCTTATCTTTTTCCTAAAAAAGGTTTTATTGAAGGTGCAGCTATTTACAGTAATAATAAGATTAAAATAGCATTGAGATTTTCTAATAAAGATGAACTAAAGATCTATTTTTCTAAATTCATGGACCGTAT
>JAFDIG010000329.1 GCA_019308145.1 Deltaproteobacteria bacterium
GATGATACACTTGTGGGGTTTTTAACTGAATCAAAACTTTTTGATGCTTTTATGGAAGTTATGGGAATGAGAGAAAAAGGTGGTGATAGGATTACATTTGTTTTAGAGAATAAACCTTCAATGTTAGCAGATCTTCTAAATGAGTTGAGATCCTTTAATGCAAAGATAATAAGTATAGTTACTACAAGAGCTATTAACCCTGAAACAAAAGAGATTGATTCTACCAAAAGGATTGTATCAATTGTTTTGGATACAACAACTAATTTAGAAGAGGTTATAAAAAGTTTAAAAGAAAAGGGCTACTATATAGAGTAGTTTTAATTTATTGAGATAAGGGTGAAAGAAAAGGGATTTTTATAGAGGATATTTTCATTTCTATTTCTTTTATTTCTCCATAATTTTCCCCGCTAATTTGAAAAGGCATAACAGGTGATACTTTAACCAAAACATCTTCAACTAAAAAATCGTGAATGTAGTCAGGGAAAAAAGTTCCACTCCATAATGATCTTAAATTATAAAGGATCTTGTAATATTTACCTGTTACGATACGTAGATGAAATTTGCCTGGCAAAAGAGATGCAAAAGGAAGAGCTTTGAGTCGATAACCATAAAATGGAATAGTTCCTGCTGAAACCATTTTGCAGTTTCCTTCAAATAGTATCTTATCTACAGCGATTTTTTGCATCTCATTTTTTTTGCCTGCTATCTTAAATCCATTTCCTTTATTAATAATTACCACCTTCATTTCTCTTTTACAAAAGATCTCTCTTGGAATTGTGCGTAATATCGCAGCCAAAAAATAGGCAATTATCCCTTTTATCTTTATAAAAGAGATGTTTTTAATCCAATAATAATCCATTAGTAGCAAAGAGTCATACCCAAAACCAGCAAAAGGGAAAAATAGCTTATTACCTTCTATCATTTCAAGATATTTTATTTTTTCTTTTTCTATCATTTTATAGATAAGTTTAATATTAGATTTAAGATCACCTGATAAACCAAGGTATTGGGAGATACTATTGCCAGAACCAAGAGGAAGAGTACCTATAACAGGGAAAAAATTATATTTTTTAAACAATTTTTGAGCTTTGAATAGATAATTTATTGTAGTGGTAATGGTTCCATCACCTCCAGCTATTATAACAAAAGGGTAACCTTTTTTTATGATCAACATTGAAAACTTTTCTGATTCTTCTAAAGAATGGGATTCAAATATTTTAGAATCAGACATTAACGATGAAATCATTTTTTTAGCTTTTGAGGATGCCTTACCAGCACGGACATTAATTAAAACGACCAACTTCTTCATAAATTTTTAAAAATAGGTTATTTATTATTTTTAAATTTATTGATATTTTTTATTATTTGGTTTATTTATTATTTTGGTTTGTTTAGTTTAATATTATTATTTAAATAGTAGATAATATCAAGTAAAATAATTATTTTTTGGTAACTATAATCACAATATGGCAAAGATTGATACCTTTTTAAAATTGATGAAAGAACATGATGCCTCAGATTTACATCTTTCGGCTGGGAGCCCTCCTATTTTGAGAATTTATGGTGAGATGCAAAAAGTAAGCTATCATAATCTGACAGAGGAGGAGATAAAACTTTTAATTTATGAAATATTGAATGAAGATCAGATTAAGCGATTTGAAAAAGAAAAGGACTTGGATTTTGCATATCAGGCTGAAGATATTGCAAGATTCAGAGGAAATGTTTTTCACCATAATTTAGGAATTGGTGCTTCTCTAAGAATTATTCCTAATGAAATAGTTCCTTTTAGTAAACTTGGTTTGCCAGATGGGGTTAAAGATTTAGCAAGGCTTAGAAGTGGTTTGGTTCTGGTTACAGGGCCTACTGGAAGTGGAAAATCAACAACCTTAGCTGCTATGATAGATCTTTTAAATAAAGAAAGGACAGCTCATATTATTACCCTTGAAGACCCTTTAGAATTTGTCCATAGAAACCAAAAATGTTTAATAACTCAACGTCAGGTGGGAGTTCATGTAACAAATTTTGCAAAGGGTTTGAGAGCTGCTTTAAGAGAAGACCCTGATGTAGTAATGGTTGGAGAGATGAGGGATCTTGAAACCATCTCTTTGGCAATTACAGCAGCAGAGACAGGTTTGCTTGTTTTTGGCACCTTGCACACTAATAATGCAGCAAAAACAGTGGATCGTATTATTGATGCATTCCCTAAAGAGCAACAGGAACAGATAAGGACTATGTTAAGTGAATCTTTAAAAGGGGTAATTTCTCAACAACTCCTAAAAAGGGCTGATGGCAAGGGAAGAGTTGTGGCTGTAGAAATTTTAAAGGTTAATCTTGCTGTAGCAAACTTAATAAGAGAAGGGAAAACTTTTCAGATCGCTTCTATTATGCAAGCAGGGAAAAAAGAGGGGATGCAATTAATGGATCAACATTTGCTTGATCTGGTTAACAATGGTATAATTACAAAACAGGAGGCTTATCTCCATTGTTTCAATAAATCTTTGTTAAAATAATAATGGATATAAACAGAGAGAAAAATCTAATAAATATTTTGGTTGAGAAAAGGTTTATAACCAAACGTGAATTATCTGAAGCAATTGAAAGACATAAGAATGTGGGAGGGTCTATTATAGAGAGCCT
>JAFDIG010000330.1 GCA_019308145.1 Deltaproteobacteria bacterium
TAGCAAGGTGAATCCTAAAGTGAGGACCTTTAACCCTAATTGGTACTTTTTTGTCTCTTCATTCTTTTCTAAATAGCCAAGGGATGTTAAAGTATAAGTAACCCTTTGAATTGAGCCTTTGCTCATATTTAGTCGTTGTGATATTTCTGTAAGGCTTAACTCTTTTTCCTTTTCAGTAAAGATTGAAAGAACCTTTAAACCTTTTGCAAGGGAGTTGATAAACAATTTATCACCTTTATTATTTATTATGAAGTATTGCTATGCGATACTATATAACGTTATACGTTAATCTTAAATTATAACAAACAAAATCTCTTTGTCAAGAGAAAAGTTTTGGCTTGACCATAGATATTAGAGATATAAAATAAATAATAATATAATTAAAAAACCAAAAGGATAAAAGTCATGGTTAAAAATAATAATGTTTTTCATCGAAGATTGGACAAAGAATTACCTCTTGCTGTTAAGGCAGAAGGGGTTTGGATTGAGGATGAGAAGGGAAAGCGTTACCTTGACGGCTCTGGTGGTGCTATTGTTGTAAATGTTGGGCATGGAAGAAAGGAGATCGCCGAAGCAGTACATAATCAAATATTGAAATGTTATTATGCACATCCAACTATGTTTACAAATCAACCAGTAGAAGAGCTGGCAAATGGTTTAGCAAAACATGCCCCTAAAGGTATTGATAGATTTTATTTTCTTTCAGGTGGAGGAGAGGCAATTGAGGCTGCTATAAAGATGGCAAGGCAGATTCATTTGGAGTATGGAAGAGCTGAACGATTTAGGCTTATTGCACGCTGGAAATCATATCATGGGTTAAGTCTCGGAGCATTATCAGCAATGGGTCGCACATTATTTCGTGAGCCATTTGCCCCATTATTAATTGATGTTACCCATATTTATCCTCCCTATTGTTTACGCTGCTCCTATGGTTTGAAATACCCTGATTGTGGCATACAATGTGCTAAAGCACTTGAAGAAACAATTTTAAATCTTGGCCCAGAAACGGTCAGCGCTTTTTTAGCAGAGACAGTAAGTGGTGCAACATTAGCTGCATATCCACCTCCTAAGGAGTATTGGCCTATTATCAGAGAGATTTGTGATAAATATAAAGTGCTTCTTATTCATGATGAGGTTATGTGTGGTTTAGGAAGGACAGGTCGTTGGTTTGCTTCAGAGCATTATAATGTCTCTCCAGATATAGTTGTTATGGGCAAAGGTTTAGGTGGTGGAGTTATTCCTCTTTCAGCTGTTGGGGTTAAATCCGAATATTATGATGCTATCAAAAATGGTAAGAGAAAGATGTTTATACATGGTGGAACTTATTCCCATCATGCTGTGGCAGCAGCAGCTGGTATAACTGTTATGAAAATATTAGAGAAGGAAGCCCTTGTAGAGCGAGTCGATCATTATGGAAAGATTATAGGTAAAACTTTACATGAACGCCTTGATGAAATTCCTTATGTTGGAGATATCCGTGGAATCGGTTTTATGTGGGGTGTTGAGATAGTAAAGGATAAAAAAACTCTTAGCCCTTTTCCTCGAAAAGAAAAGGTTATTGAGAAGATATCAGATCATCTTTTCAAACAAGGAGTGTTGCTTTATAAATCAACAGGGCTTGCTGGCATAGATGGGGATGGCATTATGGTTGGGCCTCCATTTATTATTAAAAAGGATGAAATTGATATTATTGCCAATGCCTTATATAAAGCTATAATGGAAACCCTTGTTGATCACCCTTAAATTTATAACTATTTTTAGATGCTTAAGTTAATATCAGCTCCTTTAATTGATTATTCTAATAATTCTTCGATGATTTCTATCGCATCTTGAACGAATTTTGGACAGATCTTTGTAAAGATATTATTTTCTCTTGCAAAGAGCAATCCATCAGGTTTGCTCAGGTCGCAATTTATTAACTCCTTACATAGAATAGTATTGTTGCGGAATTTAAATCTTTTAACAAACTCATTAACAAGCCTATAAGTTTCTTGTTTTGCTTCTTCATCATCATCTTTTGTTTTCCCATGTTTTAGCCCTATTACCATAAATGCTCCTGTAACCGCTCCACATGTTTTACCCATCCTGGCCATACCACCTCCAAAAGGAGAAGAAATCTTAAGGGCAAGCTCCTTATCAAGTCCGAATTGTTTTGCATAAGTTGAAAATACTGACTGAGCACAGTTAAAACCACCTTTAAAGCAAGAAAGCGCATATTCTACTTTATTCATTTTTCATATCCTCTTATTTCAAAATAGATAGTATAATTTTTCAATAATGAGTAAGTTATAATATAAATATTTTTTTAACAATAATTATCCTATTTTTTCTTTGTTGAAAAAAATATCATTGCTTTATATTTTTTGCAAGGCCGAAAAATAATTTGTTGTTATAAAGGATTTATTTTTTTAAGAATTGATTAATTTAAAAAAGAGTTTATAATTATATAAAAGTGAAAATTTAGATAGGTTAGAAAGTGAAACAAGATATAAAGCCAATAATAAAGGAAATCGTTGAAGATATAGCAAAGAAATATAAGCCTTTAAAGATCATTCTTTTTGGTTCTTATGCTTATGGGGAACCTAAAGAAGATAGCGATATAGACCTTTTGATCTTGAAAAAA
>JAFDIG010000331.1 GCA_019308145.1 Deltaproteobacteria bacterium
TGGAGTGACAAAGATATTAGAAGCTATTAGATTGGTAAACAAAAAGATCCGGTTTTATCAAGCATCTTCAAGTGAGATGTTTGGAAAGGTAAAAGAGACTCCTCAAAATGAAGAGACTCCTTTTCATCCGAGAAGCCCTTATGGGGTAGCAAAAGTATATGGTCATTTTATTACAGTAAATTACCGTGAAAGTTATGATATGTATTGTGTTTCAGGCATTTTGTTTAATCATGAATCTCCAAGACGTGGTGTTGAATTTGTTACAAGAAAGATAACGTTAGAAGTAGCAAGAATCAAATTAGGTATTTCAAAAGAGCTTAGATTAGGTAACCTTGATGCTAAAAGGGATTGGGGATATGCTAAAGATTATGTTAAAGCAATGTGGATGATGCTTCAGCAAGAAAAGGCAGATGATTATGTTATTGCCACAAATCAGACCCATACGGTTAAAGAAGTGGTAGAAATAGCTTTCAATCATGTAGGTCTAAACTGGAAGGATTTTGTTGTTATTGATCCTCGGTTTGTTCGCCCAGCAGAGGTGGATATACTTATGGGTGATTACTCAAAGGCAAAAGCAAAATTAGGTTGGGAACCATCAGTGAGTTTTAAGGACCTGATCGAGATGATGGTTGATAGTGATCTTGAATTTGTTAAAAAAACTGAGTTGGATAAATAGGCAGAAAAATTGTGATAAATAGGCAGAAAAATTGTGGTTACTTCTCTTCTTTTGGGGATTATACAGGGGTTAACAGAGTTTCTTCCAATTAGCAGCTCTGGTCACCTTGTTATTATTCAGAAATTTTTCCCACCTAAATCATCAAATCTTTTTTTTGATGTTATGCTGCACTTTGGCACCTTAATGGCTGTGCTTTTTTATTTTAGAAAGGATTTATATCTTATTTTTTCTAATCTTTTTATATTTCTTAGAGATTTTTTAAAGAATAAAAAACTAAACTTGAAACAATCACCTTATATTCTTTTGTTCTTTTTCATTATCATAGGTTCTATCCCTGCTGGATTAATAGGATTTTTTTTAGAAAATTGGATTGAAACCCTTTTTATCAAACCTCAAGTCGTTGGGATAACCTTTCTTATAACCGGGTTTATTCTTTTTGGAACAAAGTTTGCTTCTTCTAAGAAAAAGGGAATTGAAGAGATGAAAATCATTGATTCTTTTTTTATTGGCCTTGCTCAAGCAGCTGCCTTGCTACCTGGTATATCTCGTTCAGGAACTACTATATCAACAGGGATCTTTTTAGGTTTTAAGAAGGACTTTGCATTTAATTTTTCTTTTCTCCTCTCAATACCTGCGGTATTAGGTGCAACCTTCTTTGAGTTTTTTCATGTAACATTCTTTCAAAAGGAAGAGATAGCTGGAATTATTATAGGGACATTAAGTGCTGCTTTTACAGGATATCTTACATTGAAATTGCTTATAAAAATTATTAGAAAAGGTAAATTTTACTATTTTTCTTATTATTGTTTTTTAGCGGGAATTTTTACCATTCTTTGTCTATAAGAGGATTGTAAAATGTTTAAGCAGTTAAACTGCTTTTAGTCCTCTAACCCTTTTAACTGAAATTATTCCTTCTATTCCTTTTATATCCTTTATCAATTTATTCAATTGATGGACATTATATACTTCAACTTCAAATGTATTTTTTGCATTACCTTTACCAGTTGAGCCTCCAGAAACCTTCCTAATATTAATATCGTTTGATGTAATAACAGAGGTCATTTCAGCTAATACTCCCTTTTTATCTATTGCTTCAATTTCTAACCTAACACGATATATAGTATCTTCAGTTACACCCCATTCAACATCTACTTTTCTTTCTGGCTCAGCAGCTAAGATATTAGGACAGTTTGCAACATGAACTGTAATACCTCTTCCTCTTGTTATAAAACCAACGATTGGCTCCCCTGGTAAAGGGTTACAACACCTTGCTATTCTTGTCATTATGTTACTTGTTCCTTTTACAAATATTTCATCGCTGACATGAATTTCTTGATTTTCATCAATTTTTTGCTCTATCTCCTTTTTTTCTTCTTTACCATTTTGGAAATTTTCCGGGATTATCTTTCCTATTACCTGACCAGGGGTTAATTTCCCGTAACCAACCGTAGCAAAGAGATCATCTTCTGTCTTAAACCCAAACTCCTCTGCCAATTTAGTAAATTCTTCATTTTTAGAAAGTTTTGCTAAAGTAAGATGATATTTTTTTAGCTGTTTTTCAAGCATTGTTTTTCCAAGAGTAATAGACTTTTCTCGTTGCCTCGCCTTTATCCATTGTGTAATCTTGTTTCTTGCCCGAGCTGTTTTTACAAATGATAACCAATCTTTGCTTGGTGAATGGTGAGAAGATGTTATGATCTCGACGGTATCACCACTTTTTAACTCATATTTAAGAGGAACTAATTTCCCGTTTACCTTTGCCCCTGTGCACTGATGACCAACTTCAGTATGGATAGAATAAGCAAAATCAACAGGAGTAGCCCCTATTGGAAACTCTTTTATCTCACCCTTTGGTGTAAAGACGTAAACTTCATCAGGAAAAAGAGTTATTTTTACTGATTCTAAAAATTCTTTTTGATCCTTTATCTCTGTATTAGCATCCATTAATCTTCTTAACCATTCAAACTGACGAACTTCCTTTTTATCATGCTGTTCTCCTTCCTTGTAAGCCCAATGAGCAGCAATTCCTTCTTCAGCAAGTTGATGCATTTCTTTGGTTCTAATCTGTATTTCGATTCGTTCACCATAAGGGCCTATTACAGTGGTATGTAAAGATTGATACATATTAGATTTAGGAATAGCAATGTAGTCCTTAAATTTACCAGGGACTGGCTTCCATAATGAATGAAGGATACCAAGGGTTTGATAACATTCTCCAATTGTTCCTACAATAATTCTAAAAGCTGTAATGTCATAAATATCATGAAAGTCAAGGTTGTGCATGGTCATCTTCTTATAAATGCTGTAGACCTCTTTAAAACGACCTGTTACCTCTCCTTTTATATTGTGGTTTGAAAGTGCGGTTCTTAAAACCCTTATAACCTCTTGAACATATTTTTCCCTTTCTTCTTTTCTTTTTGCTAATTTACTTTCAATGGCAGCATATGTTTCTGGTTCAAGATATTTAAAAGATAGATCCTCTAACTC